>JACPXN010000024.1 GCA_016196515.1 Candidatus Omnitrophota bacterium
CAATTGATAATACGGCTGAAGGCGGCGCATGATGTAATTGGCATTGAGCACCGCGTGGTCGGCCGTTGCCTTCAATCCCTCTTTGCCGAGCATCAGGATATACGCGTAGGCCCTCAACAAAAGGGCGAAATTGCCGTAAAAGGGCGCGATGTACCCGATGGAATCGGGATAGTCATAATCCAGGGCAAAGGTGCCGTCCTTGCGTTTGACGACCCGTGAAATGGGCAGGAACTGGGCGAGTTTGTCATTGACCCCGACGGGCCCGGCGCCCGGACCTCCCCCGCCGTGCGGTGTGGTGAACGTTTTATGGGTGTTGATGTGCATCACGTCAAAACCCAGGTCCCCGGGCCGGCAGCGGCCCAACACCGCGTTCAAATTGGCCCCGTCATAATACATGATCCCATCCACGGAATGGATGATCTTGGCGATCTCATCAATGTTCGATTCAAAAAGGCCGTAGGTGCTGGGGCAGGTCATCATCAGTCCCGCCACCTCATCGTTGACAGCGCTTTTTAATTTTTCGATGTCCATTCCCCCGTCTTTGTTGGAAGGGATGGAAATGGTCTCGTATCCGGCGATGGCGGCGCTGGCCGGATTGGTGCCATGGGCGGAATCCGGGATGATCACGTATTTTTTTTTGTGATTGCCTTTTGATCTGTGATACGCGGCCATGAGCATGATGCCGGTCAATTCGCCGTGCGCGCCGGCCAGGGGCTGGAGCGTAAAATGCGAAAAGCCGGTCATTTCACACATCCACTGCTCAAGTTCGTAAAGGACCTCCAAAGCGCCCTGGGTGAGCATTTCCCCGCCGGCCAATTGGGGCAAGAGCGGATGAAGCTCGGCAAAACCGGACAGACGCGCCAAGGCCTCGGTGAACTTGGGGTTATACTTCATGGTGCAGGAGCCCAGCGGATAAAAATGGGTGTCGATGGAAAAATTCTTTTGCGACAAAAGGGTATAATGGCGCACCACGTCCAGTTCCGACACCTCGGGCAAGGGCGCCTCATCGCTGCGGGCATACTTTTGCGGCACTTGGGGCCCGACCGGCACGTCGGAATCCGGGAACCTGAATCCCCTGCGGCCCTTTACAGATTTTTCAAAAATTAATTCCATAACGTTTCTTCCAACGCTTTAACATACGCGTCAATCTCCGCTTTGGTGCGTTTCTCCGTGACCGCCACCAGCAAATATTTCTCCATCCCTTGATAATAGCGCCCCAGCGGGAAGCCGGCGGCGAAGCCCTTCTTGATCATCGCACCGACAACCCCGGACGCGTCCTTGGGCAGGCAAACCGTGAACTCGTTGAACGTCGGCGAAGAACGCTTGACCTCAACACCTTTGATCTTCGCTATTTCCTGTTTGGCATATTCGGCCTTGTCCAAATTCAACTGGGCCATTTCCTTCAAGCCATGACGGCCGATGAGCGACATAAAGATCGCCGCCTGCAGGGCGCACAAAGAAACATTGGTGCAAATGTTCGACGTGGCCTTTTCGCGGCGGATATGCTGTTCGCGCGCCTGCAGGGTGTTGACGAAACAGCGGCGCCCTTGAGCATCAACGGTTTCCCCGACGATGCGGCCGGGCATTTTGCGCGCGTATTTCCTGCGCGCGGTCATGAATCCCAGATACGGCCCGCCGAAATTCAGCGGCAATCCCAGGGACTGGCCTTCGCCGGTCACGATGTCCGCGCCCATGGCCCCGGGGGTCTTGAGCAGTCCCAGCGACACGGGATAAACGCTGACAATGGCCAAAGCGCCGACGCTATGCGCCTTTTCAATGATGTCGGTCAGATCATCGATGGCGCCAAAAAAATTAGGATTTTGTAAAATAATCGCCGCGGTGTTCTTGTCCAGGAGTTTTTCGATCTCGGGGCGGCTGCTTTGTCCGTGCACGACCGGCGTTTCTTCAAATTGATAATTCAAACGATGCGTGTAGGTCTTGAGGATTTTGCGGTAAATGGGGCTGACCCCGCCGTCCATGATGACCTTAAAACGGCCCGTGACGCGCATCGCCATCATCATGGCCTCGTACAAGGCCGTGCCGCCGTCATACAAAGAGGCGTTGGACACGTCCATGCCCGTCAAAGCGCACATGGAACTCTGGTATTCGAACAGGGACTGCAGGGTGCCCTGCGCGCATTCGGGCTGATACGGCGTGTAAGCGGTATAAAATTCCCCGCGCGACGTGAGCATGCCCACGGCCGAGGGAATGTAATGGTCATAAAACCCGCCGCCCAAAAACGGCACCAGATGCACGTTATTTCTTAAGGAAAGTCCGGTGACCTTGCGCACGACCTCATATTCGGAAAGCCCGGCGGCGAGATCAAAAGACTTCGGACGATGTTTGGGCTTGATGTCAACAAAAAGCCCATCGATGGAGGGAACGCCTGCGACGTCCAGCATTTGCCGGACTTCCGGGCCGGTATTGGTGATATAAGGGTTCACGGTATTATTGTTCCAGGGTTTCGAGGTATTTGCGGTATTCTTCCGCCGTCATCAAGGAGGAGGCCTCGTCCGGGCTCGTGATCTCGATGGTGGCGATCCAGCCCTTTTCATAACAGTCCTTGTTGATCAGGCCCGGATTGTCTTCCAATGCGCGGTTGACTTCCTTCACCCGGCCGGACATGGGGGAAAAAATATCGCTGGCCGCCTTGACCGACTCGACGGAAACGAAGGACTCGAACTGTTCGACTTCCGTCCCCTCTTTGGGAAGTTCGACGTAGGTGACGTCGCCCAAAGCATTCTGGGCATAATCGGTGATCCCGACCACACCGGTATTCTCTTCGAGATTGATCCACTCATGGTCTTTGGTGTACAAATAATGATCAATGACCTCAACAGCGCCGCTCATAGTTACACTCCCATTTATTTTTTTAAAGAGCCGTTCTTGTAAAACGGCCTGCGGGTCATCACGCTTTCAGTTTTGGCTTTATCATCCCCGAAAAAAATTTTCTTTTCAAGGACATTTTCCCCTTTTTCGAAAAAGCCGATGCCCACCCCGGCATTAAGGCCGACGGAAAATGTCCCGCTCGTCACTGTGCCGAGGACCTTGCCCTGATCATTGTACAGCGCATGGCCGGCGCGCGGCGACTTGCGCGAACCGGAAACAAAATACCCGACCGTGCGATAGGGGCCCGCCTCTTTTTGACGAAGAACGGCCTCTTTGCCGATAAAATCCTTGTTCCAGTCGATGAATTTATCCAATCCCGCTTCCAAAGGAGAAATATTCTCTTCCAATTCGTGGCCGTAGAGCGAATAACACATCTCAATACGCAAAACGTCGCGCACACCCAGACCGGTCGGCTTCACACCGGGGTCCTTTAAAATGCGGCGCCATATTTCAACGGCCCTGCCCCAAGGGCAATAGATCTCATAGCCCAATTCGCCGGTATATCCGGTGCGGCTGACGATGCAGCGCACACCGGCCACATCAAGAACGCCGAATCCGTAATAGGACAAACGTTCGATCCCGGGCACCAGGGGTTTCAAAACATCCCGCGATAAAGGGCCCTGCACGTCGATCTTTGCGGTCTCAAGCGACGCATCCTGGAACGGGGCCCCGGACAAATGCGCTTGGACATGCGCGGCATCCTTGGCAATGTTGGCCGCGTTGACCACCATCATCCATGCCTCGCTGGCCAGACGATATACGATGCAGTCGTCGATGACGCCGCCCCGGGCGTTGAGCATAGCACCGTAACGGCAGGTCAAAGGCGGCATGTCCGCGATGGTCTGGGTGACGATCCGGTCCAGACCGCAGGCAACGGCGTCCCCGCAGATGATGAACTCCCCCATATGGGAGCAGTCAAAGACCGAACATTTCTTGCGGTTATCTTCCCACTCGGCCAGAATGCCCGCATATTGCAAAGGCATATTCCAGCCGCCAAAAGCCACCATTTTGGCGCCGAGGACGGCGTGTTCACCGGCCAGAGGCGTATTATAAATAACGGTTTCGGCGGGCATATTAAAAATATTCCTGGCACATCTCCTTGAACTGCGTCCAAACCTTGTTCTTGATGTCCCCGGCCTTGCTCCAATGAATGGACTCTTCGGCGTTTTGCAGATAATTCATCTTGGCCAAACCGATGGCACCGGCAAAAACCGGCACATTGTTCAAGCCCTTGGCCCCAACACCCATGTTCACCGGCAGATTGACCCGTTCCTCAACGCGCTCCATGAGCCCGGGCAATAGGGCTCCTCCCCCGACCATGGCAATACCACCGTTGAGGTCATGGGTCAGGACGGACCCCTCGATCACCGTTTCCAGATGCGTCAGGAAATTCTCGATCTCCCAATGGACGGCATCGCATACCGACCGGCGGCTGACCGGGACATACTCTTTTTCGCGCATGACCAGGATATCGCCTGTTTGGGCGGACTCGCCAGGTGCCGCAACAGCATGCAGACGCTTGATCTCCTCGGCCTTTTCGATCGTCAGGCCCAAACGGTCGGCGAGGGTTTGAGTGACATACTGCCCTCCCCACGGGATCAATTGGATGTCGCGCAAAACACCGTCCTTGAATAACAGGACATTGGTCATCTTGGCGCCAATATCGACCAGAACACATCCCTTGGCCTTAAGATTCTTATCCAACACCACTTCAGCGGCGGCACAAGAGGAACAGGAAAGGCGGTCCACCTCGAAATCGGCCTGATGCACGGCCTGCACCAGATTGCGCAAACGATTGGCCTTGGCGGCCAGGATCAAAATATTGGACTCAAGTTTGCGGCCGAAAAGCCCCACAGGGTTCAACGCCGCGTTCACGTCATCCACCCTGTACATCTGGGGAAAATCGTGGACCGTTTCCTCGTCCATAGCGACCCCCAGCAATCGGGCCTGGTGGTTGACCTTGCGGATGTCCGAACGGCTGATGACCTTGGTGCCGGCGTCGATCAAGGGGATGACCGCCGCACAACGGTGCACGCTCAAGGCGTCGGCGCCGATCCCCACGCGCAGGGCACGGACCTCAACGGAAAATTTCCGGGCGACACTTTTAACGGCGGACTTGATGCACTGGGACAGCTCCACCGGATCGCTGACAGACCCGTCCTTTAAGCCCATCGCGCGGGTTTGAAAAACCCCCAACAACTCCAGGTTCTCGGCGTCCTGCGCCTTGACTAAGGCGACCTTGAACTCACTGGTCCCTAAGTCCAAACCGCAAAAATATTTCAATCGCGCGACTCTCTTGAACATACGCTGTTATCTCCCGTCGGTCCCGGCGATGATGGGCTCGGCAAACCGCAGATCAACATACCGGGCCCGGGCCCATTCGACGTTCCTTTGGGCCAAAAGGACGTCCAGCTTCTGCGCTTTCAACGGAACATGGTCCTGGTCCATGATCACGCGCAGTCCGCCGTCGAGAACGAACTCGATCTTCGACGGATTGGCGGCATCAACGGCCGTGATCTTCAGCCTTGCCGTACGCGGATGGCCCTTGAACTGGTTGAGGATATCCACCACCGCCCGCAGGGACCCGGAAACGACGGGACCACCCAGGACCACCTTAGACCTTAAAACGATGCCGTTGACGACGGGCAACAACGGCTGCTCGGCGTCCGCGTTATAAAGCGCGACCCCTTCGGTATCCACCAGTAAAAATTTATTTCTCCAGCGCACCTGCGCCAGAACGTCGCGCTTCTTGGCCAGGACCTTGATCTTGTCGGGGAACTGGCGGATGACCCGCAATTGCGCGATCTGCGGGTATTGGGCGCTTAACCGGGCATGCACTTTGCGGACATCCACCTTAAAAATGTTGCGCCCCTTTAATCCGCGCAGGTCCCGGGGATCAATGAACCGGATCGACGTGTCAACGAGCACGTCCTTGACGGCAAACAGCGGCGAGGTCGTCAGAAAATCCACGCTCCTGGCATAGACAGAAAAAACTACAAAAGCGATGAACAAAAAAACAATGGTCCGGATGACCGCGATCGCCGGGATGTCAATGTTTGACTTTTTTGCCATACGCTAAGTCCAAAAGTTTTTCGCATACCCCCGCAAACGAATACCCGGCCTTGGAAGCGGCCTTGGGGAACAAACTTGTTTCGGTGAAGCCGGGAATGGTGTTGATCTCCAGAACGTAGGGGCCGTCCTTTTCATCCAAACGCAGGTCCACCCGTGAGAACGCCTCACACCCGAGGGCGTCATGGGCGGCCAAAGCGATTTGCCGGATCCGCTGTGTCAGGGCCTGGTCAATGTCCGCGGGAACGGTGTATTGGGTCAACCCTTTCTGGTATTTGGAGGTGAAATCAAAAAAAGCGCAAGGCGTACGGATCTCGATCAAAGGCAGGACCTCGCGGTCAAAAATACCCGCCGTGAATTCCCTCCCCTTGATGAACCGCTCGACGATCACGCGCGGACCGAACGACAAAGCGTCCTTGAGGGCCGATTCCCACTGGGAAGGATGGTGCACGATATAAACCCCGAGGCTGGAACCTTCGCACGCGGCTTTGACCACGAACGGCAAATTTTTGAGCGCGGCGAAAACATCCTTAAAAGCGATCGGGTCCCCGCCCGTGATGCAGACATACGGCGGCACGGGAATGCCCGCCTGCTCAAACAGGGTTTGAGTGATGGTCTTGTCAAACGCCAGGCGGCTGGCGCTGGGTCCGCAGCCTGTATAAGGAATATCCATTTCTTCCAGAATGGACTGGATCACTCCATCCTCCCCCAAACGGCCGTGCAAAGCAATAAAGGCGATGTCAAAAGCAGCGTCCCGCAACAGCGTCATGATCAAACGGCGGTTAGAAACGTTGATGTCAACCGGCGCGACCTGATGGCCGGCCCCGGCCAATGCCAAGGCGACCGCCCGTCCCGACCTTAAAGAGATCTCCCTTTCGGACGAATAGCCGCCCATCAAAACGCCGATGGTCCCGAAACGTCCGCTCATACCGTTGGCTCCCTGCGGCTGATCCCGACCCTCTGGTCGAAAGCACGCTCTCTGAGCGCCGCCAAAAACGGTTCGCACAGATCAGTGATGTCCCCGGCCCCCAGAAAAAGTACCAGGTCCTTGGGCCTTGCAACGCGGGCAAGGGTCTCAACGACCAATTCTTTCTTGACATACACGGCCCTGTGGCCCAGAACGGCACGGACGCGTTCGAACAATTGCGGGGTGGCCACACCTTCATTGGGTCTCTCACCGGCGGCATAAATATCGGTGAGGATCAATTCATCGGTGAGTCCCAAACTGTGCGCGAACTCATCTAACAGGAATTTGGTGCGCGAATAACGATGGGGCTGGAACACCGTCAACAAACGCCGGCCGGCAAAAAGGCGCGCCGCCTTCAAGGTGGCGGTGATCTCCGTCGGGTGATGGCCGTAATCGTCCACCACCATGATATCGTCGGCCTCGCCCTTGAATTGGAAACGGCGCCTGACGCCGGAAAACGTTCCCAAGGCCCGCCGGATGACCGCGGGGTCGATGTTCAATGCAAGCCCGACGGTGATGCAGGCCAAAGCGTTGAGGACATTGTGTTCGCCGCCAACGGCGAGTTCGAAGTCCCCCCATTTTCCTTGAGGCGTCCGGCAGGAAAAACGGGAATTAAACCCGTCGGTGATGACATCCGACGCCATGACGTCGAAAGAGGGGTCAAAACCATACACCAGTGTTCGCGGCGCATGGGTCTTTGCCAGGCGGCGCAGGCGTTCGTCCTGCCCGCAGATGATCACCGTTCCCCCGGGACGCGTGCATTGCATGAATTTGGCGTAAGCGCTCAAGATGCCGTCCCAATCCTTGTAATGGTCCACGTGTTCGAAATCGACATTGGTGATGATGGAAAAATGGGGCTTAAAATACAAAAATGTCCCGTCGCTCTCATCCACCTCGGCCACGAAATACCTGCCCTCTCCCAGATGCGCGTGATGATCGCTGCCCTTGACGATGCCGCCGACGGCGGTGGTGGGGTCCAAACCCGCCTCAACCAACAGGGAGGCGATCATGGACGTGGTCGTGGTCTTGCCGTGGGCGCCGGCCACCGTGATAGCGATCTCTTGATTGACCAATTGGGCCAGGACCTCGGCGCGGCGCAGGAGGGGGATCCCGCGGCTGACGGATGCGATGAGTTCGGGATTGGTGATGGGCACCGCCGAGGAATAGACGACGAAATCGGGTCCCCGGACATTGCCGGCATGATGGCCGATGGTGATCTCGGCCCCGTTCTTTTTCAACCG
>JACPXN010000025.1 GCA_016196515.1 Candidatus Omnitrophota bacterium
AAAACTTCGGGTGATGACGAAATCAATGGTCAGTGCCATTTCAACGCCGGCTTTTTGGGCCTGCTTAAGGAGCTCTTCGGCCATGCCTACCTTGTCCACTTCCAGTTTGGAATTGCCGATCCCTTTGCCCTGGGCTTTCAAAAACGTATACGCCATGCCCCCGCCGATGATAATGGCGTCGGCTTTCGGGATCAAATTCCTGATCAACGCGATCTTGTCCGAGACCTTGGCCCCGCCTAAAATGACGACCAGCGGCCGCTTGGGGTCATTGAGGACGCTGCCAAAATATTGCAATTCCTTTTCGATCAAAAATCCGGCCACCGACGGCAAAAACGCGGTGATCCCCACCGTGGAGGCGTGGGCGCGGTGCGCGGTGCCGAACGCGTCATTGACGTAAATATCGGCCAAAGAAGCCAGCCCTTTGGCGAACGCAGGGTCGTTCTTCTCTTCCTCCTTATGGAAACGCAAATTTTCCAAAAGCACGACGCGGGCTTTGGTCTGGGCAATGGCGTCCTTGACCGCAGGTCCGATACAGTCATTCAAAAATGTGACCGGTTCTTTCAACAATTCCTGCAAACGGACAGCCGCGGGTTTGAGTGAAAACGCCGCTTCAAAACCCGCGCCCTTGGGCCGGCCCAAATGGCTCATCAAAATGACCTTCGCGGCCCCTTGCTTTAACGCGTAGCGGATGGTGGACAAAACCGCCGCGATACGGCGCTCATCGGTCACATGAAAATGCTCATCCAAAGGGACGTTAAAATCCACGCGGATCATGACCTTTCTGCCTTTGACAAGGACATCTCTGATCGTCTGCTTGTTCATGGGACGGCCTGGCTCCGGAAGATCTTTTGAACTGCCACAGCCAGGGCCATCATGATCCATAAAAGCATGGACAACTGCACCGAGTAAAATGTGGTATCAAAAAAACTTTGGACCAAATACGCGAAGAGTCCGGCCAGGGTCCCGATCAAAACACAGCGTAAATATCCGACCGGCATCCGATTGATGCACCGGAATGATCCTCTAAAAAGCGTCCAGAGCATCCATAAGAACACGCCTAACCCAACTAAGCCCAGTTCCGCCGCGATCTGCAGATAGGAATTGTGCGGATACCCGCCCCAACTGACCTTGTAAGCCGGCGCCACCCGCGAATAGGTATTTAACCCTGCCCCAAACACCGGATAGTCATCAATGATCCCCAGCGCTTCACGCCAATACAAGGACCTTCCTTTCCCCGACTGACGGACCGCGCTGTTTAAAATAGCCTGAATATATTCCTTGGAAAGAATCCCGTGGTCTTTGGCGGTTTGGTTTATATTTTGCGTTTGGACGAGGACATCATCCATGATCAAGGACACATCACGGGTCTTGACCATGATCGGCGTAAAAAGCATGATGAATCCCATGATGATCAAAAAAACGATGAATATGTTCTTTCTTTTATAAAGCCCTACCAGCACAATGGCCGCGAAGAAAGCGACCCATGAGGCACGGGAAAAGGTCAGGCCCAGGCATACGACCAGCACCACACACGCGGCGAAAAGAAAAACGCCTACCCACCAGGAAGGCTTGTCGCCAAATCCTTTTATGTTACTGTCTGACTGCATGCAAAACGCTTTCCAATGAAGCAGCAGGACCAAAAGCAAGGGGCAGACAGCCACAATATAAGCGCCAAGATCATTGGCATGGCGCAGTGACGATGAAACCCGGTTTCCTACCAATGCGGTATTGCGCAAAAAATCATGGCCGAAAAAATACTGGAACAGACCGCTTGATCCCGTGATCAGGGCCGAAGCAAACCAGACAAAAATAAAATTATCCACCGAACCCGCGTCCGTGAATACTTCCAAAAAGGCGCTGTACACATAAAGTCCCTGCAATGTTTTCCCGACAAATGCCACAACGCTCAAATGATGATGCTGGCTGAAAACAACGGAAAGGACGACCGCGGCAATAAAAAAACCCAAAGGGCGGTCGAGGAAGCTGGCGGGCGGGCGGACCACCTCCATCAAGGCCTTGAAGCCGCGGGTCCCTTTGGAGCAGGTGATCAAAACGCGTTTGATCGCAAAGAAAAAAATAGCGAATCCCGAAAAGGATTCAACCAGCGCGATGGAAACAGGCAGACAAAGGATCAAAACGTAAAAAGAACCCCGGATCAAACAATCCATCCGGGCGATGATATTCTTTTGATCCATAGAATTATTTTGATTAACCGTGGTTCTTAACATACCACTGGATGGTCTTTTTGAGGCCTTCCTGTAGACCGACTTTTGCCTTAAACCCAAATTCCTTTTGTGCGTGGGAAACATCCAGATGCCGGCGGGGCTGGCCATCGGGCTTGGACGCATCCCAGATCACGCGGCCTTTAAAGCCCGTCAATTTCATGATCAAAACAGCCAGATCTTTGATGGAGATCTCCTGTCCCGTGCCGATATTGACCGAAGCGATCTTGTTGTATTTTTCCGCGGCCAGCACGATGCCCCGTGCGGCGTCCTCCACATACAAGAATTCCCGCGTGGGCTTACCCGTTCCCCAGACTGTAATGCTTGGGGCGCCGTTTTGTTTGGCTTCCACGCATTTGCGGATGAGCGCCGGGATCACGTGGGACGTTGTCAGCGAAAAATTATCTCCCGGACCGTACAAATTCACCGGCGAAAGATAGATCGAATTAAACCCATATTGCTGGCGGTACGCCTGGGACTGCACCAAAAGCATTTTCTTGGCCAGGCCGTAAGCGGCGTTGGTCTCCTCGGGGTAGCCGTCCCAGATGGAGTCCTCCTTGAACGGGACCGGACAGAATTTCGGATACGCGCAGATCGTGCCGATGGCCACCAATTTCGGCACCTGGAACAGGCGCGCCTGCTCAATGAGCTGCACACCCATCATCAAATTGTCGTAAAAAAATTTTCCGGGATTTTCGCGGTTGGCGCCGATGCCGCCGACCACGGCCGCGGCATGGATGATGATGTCCGGATCAGCTTGCTTTAATAAACGACGGATGGCGGAAATCTTGCGCAGGTCATATTCATGGGAGCGCGGGACAAAAATACTGCGGCAGCCGCGTTGCTTGATCTCCCGCACCAGGAACTTTCCCAAAAAACCGGCCCCGCCGGTGATCACGACCTTTTTATTCTTCCAAAAATTCACGGTCTCTTTCCCTTCAACCCGTAAACTGTTTTATGGACCAACGCCATGTCCGCGTCAACCATCATGCGCACAAGTTTGGTGAAACCGACTTTCGGTTTCCATTTTAAGACCCGCCGGGCTTTGGACGCGTCCCCCTGCAAAAGGTCCACTTCCGTCGGACGGAAATACCGTTTGTCAATGGCCACGTATTGACGCCAGTCCAGTTTGGCGTACTCGAACGCCTCTTGTAAAAATTCCTTCACCGAGTGGGTCTGGCCGGTGGCGATCACATAATCATCCGGTTTGGGCCGCTGCAGCATCAGCCACATCGCCTCCACGTAATCGCCGGCATAACCCCAATCACGTTTGGCGTCGATATTCCCCAAATAAAGCTCGTTTTGCAGCCCATGTTTGATACGGGCGATCGCCATAGTGATCTTGCGCGTCACAAAGGTCTCTCCCCGGCGGGGGGATTCATGATTGAACAAAATGCCGTTGCAGGCGAACATATGGTACGCTTCGCGGTAATTGACCGTCATCCAATACGCGTACACCTTGGCCGCGCCGTACGGACTGCGCGGATAGAATGGTGTCCATTCGGTTTGCGGGGTTTCCAGGACCTTGCCATACATTTCCGACGAGGAGGCCTGATAAAATTTGGTCTTAAGGCCGGAATCGCGGATCGCTTCCAGGATCCGGGTGGTCCCCACCCCGGCGCTTTCCGCCGTGTATTCAGGGATCTCAAAAGAGACCTTCACATGACTTTGCGCGCCCAAATTATAGATCTCATCGGGTTTTAAGGTCTTGACGGTCAGATTCAAAGAACTGGCGTCGTTGAGATCACCGTAAACTAAACGTAATTTCGGATTTCGCTCGTGGGGGTCTTGATACAAATGGTCAATGCGACCGGTGTTGAAACTGCTGGCGCGGCGGATCAAACCGTAGACCGTGTAGCCTTTGGCTAAAAGGAATTCGGCCAGATAAGAACCGTCCTGCCCGGTGATGCCTGTGATCAGCGCGGTTTTTGTCATCAGTAGGCCCCTTTGCCTTTAAGCACAACCGGCAAAGTCTGGAACAATATATACAAATCCAAACCAAAAGACCAGTTATTTATATACCAAATGTCCCATTTGACCAAGCGCACAAAAGGCAGGTCGCTGCGGCCGCGGATCTGCCATAAGCCGGTGATCCCCGGGCGCACTTCCAGGCGTTTGAATTGCTGCAGGTCTTCTTTCTCGATTTGCTCCACAGGCAGGGGCCTGGGACCGACGAGGCTCATGTCCCCCTTGATCACATTAAAAATTTGCGGCAGTTCGTCCAGACTGTATTTACGCAAGAACGTCCCGAATTTTGTGATCCGCGGGTCTTTGCGTATCTTAAAAATAGGCCCGTCCACTTCATTTTTATCTTTGATCTGACCCAGCAACTCGTCGGCATTGCGGACCATGCTGCGGAATTTATACATAGGAAATACTTTGCCGCACAGACCATAGCGTCTGGACTTGTAAAGGACCGGTCCCGGACTGTCCAGTTTGATGAGCGCGGCAATGACGGCCAATACCGGCGACAGAAATAGAAAGATGGCCCAGGCCAGACAGAAATCAAAAAAACGTTTGGCCCGCAAACGGTAATTGACATCAACATCCCAATACTCCAGCACCGGAATGATGCCTATGTTATATTTGGCCGGATCATGCGCCATCCATTCATACCCCTGGGGAATGACACGGACCGCCACCTCCAATTCCCGCGCCTGCTCCAAAAGGCGGACGAAGACGTCGCTGTTATGATGAATGGTGATGAACATTTTGTTGATGAACGATTTGGGGGTGATGGCGGCAAATTGATCGATGCGCCCCAGGACCGGCCAGCGGCCGCTACCGCACGTTCCTGTTTTATAATCATCCAGAAAACCGACGATGTTGATCCCCAGCCCCGGACGCTTTTTGATCTCCTCGGCCAATAATACGCCCACCTTACCGGCGCCGATGATCACGGTATTAAAATTATTATAACCGCGCTGGGCCAGATAATTGACCAGCAGTCTCTTGAGCGCCCGCCAGATCGAGCAAAACAGGGCAATGACCACCGCGTTCAAGATCATGACGCCGCGAGGGAAATCCTGGATCTTGAACAAATAGGCCAGCGTGATGATGGCCAAGGTGGAAACAAAAATAGATTTGATGACTTCCCAGATCTCCAGGCCCTCCATCTGCTCCCGCCGGGTCTGGTATAATCCGTGTGTCTGGTTGAAAAATAAAACAACCGCCGCCCATAAGAGGAAGACCGATCTAAAAGGATTATCTTCTCCCAAAAAACCCCAAAGGTCTACGGTAAAGGGCAAGGTCGCCCGCCTCAACCAGCAAACCAGATAAAAAGCCAAAAAGACGCAAAAAATGTCAATGGCCACGTAAACGGATCGGATGATCAGATATTCTTTTCGGGAGCGCATGGTTTTGATCCTTACCGGCTCACGGCCCAAATCCTATTTTCTCCCGGACGATATAATTGGGACGGTCTTTGACTTCGTTGAAAATACGGATGAGATATTCCCCTTGCAAACCGATGCAAACCAACTGCACGCCCCCCACCAGCAGGACGGTGCTCAAGATCGACGCCCAGCCGGGGATCGCATTCATGGTGAAGATCTTCTGATACAAAATGTAAATGAGGAAACAAAAACTGACGATCGAAAACATCAGGCCGCAGATGACCGAAAGTTTCAGCGGTAAGGTGGAAAAGGAAAAGAACGAATCAAAAGCCAGTTTAAACAGCCGGCCTGTGCCGACGCGCGGGGAATTGTCATACCGGGCGCGGCGCGGGACCTCCAGGCCGATCTGCCGATATCCCACCCATGCCCTCAAGCCCGGCAGATACCGGTCACGCTCGGCAAGCATTCTCAACTGATGGACAACCTTGCGGTCCATCAGGCAAAAAATACCCGCGGCATCGAGTTTAATATCAGAAACAACGGCATTGATCTTATGGAATAATTTGAACAGCGTGCGTTTGGGCCAGGACACCTCCCTCTGACCACGGCGGGCATAAACCACATCATAGCCTTGTTCCCAGCGTTCCAGAAAAAGACGGATGGCCTGGGGCTCATCTTCCATGTCCGTGTCCATCATGATGACCGCGTCTCCCGCGGCCAGATCCAGCCCGGCCGTCAAAGCGTTTTGATGCCCGAAATTGCGCGAGAGGTCCATGATCTTGACCCGGGCGTCCTGATCATGCAATCCGCCCAGCACTTGAAATGAATTGTCCGTGCTCCCGTCGTTGACAAAAATGACCTCAAATCTGAACGGCAAAACATTGATCACGGCGCACAGTTCCTGATAGAAGATCGGGATCCCTTTTTCTTCATTAAACACCGGACATACGATGCTCACGGATGCGTGATCGGACATGCTCCACCCCTTTGGCGATCAATGTTTAGGAAAAAATGACCTCAACAGATAATACACAAACAAACTATTGCCGATCAAATAGCGTTTCCATAACCGCTTGGGTTCGCAACACAAACGGAACAACCATTCAAAACCCGTCCTTTGCATCCACCGCGGCGCCTGCAGCTTGGTCCCGGCCAAAAAATCAAAGGCCGCGCCCACCCCGGCCATCACCGGCACATCCAGACAGCCGCGATGCATCTTCATCCAAAAATCCTGTTTCGGCGAACCTAAACCCACCCACAGAATATCCGGTTTGGCCGCATGGATGGCGCTCGTCACCGCCTCCTCTTCCGGCTGGGCCTGAAGACGAAAAGGCGGCGAATGCATGCCGACAATATTAATACCAGGAAAGCCTTTTTGCAAGTTCCGTGACAGAGACCCCATCACCTCGGGTGTGGCGCCCAAAAAATAATGGCGCAACCCCGGGCGGCAGCAAAGAACACGCATCAGGTCCGGACCATAAGTCCGCTCAACATAAGGATATCCCTTGGATTTGACCAGCCATACCACCGGCATACCGTCGGGTGTCACCATGTCCGCGGCATTGACCACGTCCCGGTAAGCGCTGTCGTGCTGGCAATCCACAATGGTGGAAACCGGCGCCACGCACACATAGGCCTTGCGCCGCTCTTTGACCCAGCCCTCAATCTCCCGGCAGGCCAGATCCACGTTCAGAGCGCTGACGCGCACGCCTAAAACATTAACCCGTTCGTGCATAAGGGGTTATTATAGTTGATTTTACGAATTAGACAAAATCTTTTGATAAAGCCCCTGGGCGCGGCGGGCGATCTGCGGCCAATCATGATCTTTGACAATGTCCGCGGAGGCGGCGCCTTTGGCTTTCAAATCCTGCGCAGCCAAAACAAGAACTGACCGCGCGATGGTGGACGGCTGGTTATCAGGGATGAAAACCCCGTTGCGGCCTGCGGGGATCAGCCATGGCTGGGCGGTGGTCACGACCGGCAATCCGGCGGCCATGGCCTCCAATGTGCTGATACTTGAACCGGAAAAAGAAAAGGCGCACAGATACAAATCGGAAATTTTGTAATACGCATAAAGGTCCTCTTCCCGGACATCTTGAAACAGCCGGACATGCTCCGCCAGACCGCTGGAGGCGATCAATGACAATAGTTCCGGTTCCTGATACCCCTTGCCTACGATCAACAGTCTTGCCGCGGGAATGCTTAAGCGTATGGTCTTGAGCGCTAAAATGATCTGGTCGATCCCTTTATCCGCGGCCAAACGGTTGACCGTCAATAAGATCAGGTCATCTTTGGAAAAACCAAGCTGTGCTCGGGTCAGGGCCGCGGCTTCCATCTGTTTGTGCGCATACCCCACATCCACTCCGACGGGAATGATCCGCACCTTGGCAGGGTCCAGCCGGAACAAGCGCACAACTTCCTCACGGAAATATTCATCCTCCAGAAACACCCGCTCACATCCGGCCAGATACCGGTGCATGGGTCTGGTCTTGAAGAAATACTGGGCGGGATACTGCGCAATGGTCTTTAAACCGGCGAACGGAGAAAGTGCGATCTTGGTTTTCTTGATATCGTGGGGCTTATAACCGAACAGGCTCAAATATTTGATGACCGTGATCGGATTGCATAAATAATTGTCGGAGAAAATATGGGCGATGACGGGTTTACGGCCGGGAACATCGAGGTAATACAGCCCGGTCATGTCAAAACTGTGCAGGATGTCGAAGGGCTTGTCTTTTAGATAACGCGCCAGATTACGGGCGAACCAGTGCACCCCCAGCCACCCGACGGGAAGCTCCAAATAGGAAGAAATGCACGGTTCAATGAGCGTGTATTGGATGCCTTCAAAATATTCCGTCCGGGGCCTGCCGTCATCGAGGGGGGCGATGATCTCAACGTCGACGCCCGCCTGAAGCAAATGTTTGGCAAAATAATGA
>JACPXN010000081.1 GCA_016196515.1 Candidatus Omnitrophota bacterium
ACCGCCGCAGGGCTTCCTCGACCAGGATCTCTGTTTCCGGCCGCGGGACCAAAACTGCAGAGTTGACCTTGAATTCCAGACCGAAGAAATTGCAGGACCCTAAAATGTATTGCAGCGGCTCGCCAGCAACACGGCGACTTTTATAAGATTCGAATTGTTTTTGCTGATCTGCTGTCAGCTTCGGCGGATCCAGATGGAGATCAATACGGCGGCATTTGAGGATATGGGTGAGGATGATCGTGTTCTCATCCATTGGCTTGGGCTTTTTCGAGGACTTCGCGTTCCGCGGCCATCAGGGCATCGGTCAATTCGTCCAGATTCCCTTCCAGCACGGATTCCAATTGATGGGTGGTGAACCCGATGCGGTGATCGGTGATGCGCCGGTCGGGAAAATTGTAGGTGCGGATCTTCTCGCTGCGATCGCCCGAACCGACCTGCGACTTGCGCAACGCGGCTTCTTTAGCAAAGGCGTCCTGTTTCATCTTGTCCAGAATGCGCGCGCGCAGAATGCGCATGGCCTTGGCCCTGTTCTTTAACTGCGAACGCTCGTCCTGGCAGACGACCACCGTATTGGTGGGCAAATGCGTGATGCGCACGGCCGAATCCGTGGTATTGACGCTTTGCCCGCCTGGACCGGACGAACGGTACACGTCGATCTTAAGGTCCTTGGGATCAATGACCAGGTCGATCTCTTCGGGCTCAAACAGAATGGCCACGGTGACCGCCGAGGTATGGATACGGCCCGAGGCCTCGGTTAAGGGCACGCGCTGGACGCGGTGCGTCCCGCTTTCCCACTTCAGGCGTTTGGAGCATCCCTTGCCGCTTAAAGAAAAAATGGCTTCCTTGACCCCGCCGGCCTCGGTCTGGTCAAATTCGATCAATTCCAGACGCCACCCTTTAAGGTCCGCGTATTTGCTGTACATGCGGTAAAGGTCCGCGGCAAACAAACTGGCCTCCAGGCCGCCGGTGCCGGCGCGGATCTCGATGATGATGTCCTTGTCCTGTTCATTCTTGCGGGGATCTAAAGCGTCGGAAAGTTTCTTTTCCAAAACAGCCAGACGCGGCTGTAGGTCAGCCAATTCAGACCTGGCCATTTGTTCAAATTCAGGATCGTGTTTGGCTTTAAGGAGGTCGTGCAGTTCGCGGACCTGGTCCGCGGTCTTTTGGTAGGAACGGTATGGCTCGATGAGGGACGTCAGACTGGAAAATTCCTTGGCAAGTTTTCCATACCGGCCCTGGTCAGCGGCAATGCCCGCGTCAGCCAGCAGTTTTTCCAGCTGGGCGAAACGCTCTTCGCTTTTTTTGAGCCGGGCCAACTCATTTGTTTTTAGCATAACGCTTGTTGAAACGCTCGATGCGGCCGGCCGTATCCACGAACTTCTTGGCCCCCGTGAAGAACGGATGGCACTGGGAGCAGATCTCCACGCGGATGCTTTTTTTGGTGGCGCGCGTATGGATGACACTGCCGCAGGCGCAGGTGATGATGGCCTCTTCATACGCGGGATGGATATTGGCTTTCATATCAAAGTTTCCTTTCAATAAGGGCGATATATTACCTTATTTATTCATGTTTTGCAAGAACTCCGCATTGGTCTTGAATTTGGAGATCTTGTCGATCAAAAGCTCCATCGCCTCCGCGGAATTCAGGTCATTGAAGGCCTTGCGCAAAAGCCACACGCGCTGAAGGTCGCTTTCCGAGACCAGCAATTCTTCGTGGCGGGTGTTGGAACGTTTGATGTCAATGGCCGGGTAAATGCGCCGCTGGAACAGATTGCGGTCCAGCTGCAATTCCATGTTGCCCGTGCCTTTGAACTCTTCAAAAATGACTTCATCCATGCGGCTTCCGGTGTCCACCAGGGACGTGGCGATGATGGTCATGGAACCGCCTTCCTCAATATTGCGCGCGGCGCCGAAAAACCGCTTGGGCTTATGCAAAGCATTGGAGTCCACACCGCCGGAGAGGATCTTTCCGCTGTGCGGGACCACGGTGTTGTAGGCGCGGGCCAGACGCGTGATGCTGTCCAGAAGGATGACCACGTCGCGTTTGTGCTCGACCAAACGTTTGGCCTTTTCAATGACGATCTCCGCGATCTGCACGTGGCGTTCCGCGGGCTCGTCAAAGGTGGAGGCGATGACCTCGCCCTTGACGCTGCGCTGCATGTCCGTGACCTCTTCCGGACGCTCGTCGATCAAAAGCACGATGAGCACCACTTCCGGATGGTTGGTGACGATGGAATTGGCGATCTTCTGCATGAGCACCGTTTTACCGCTATACGGAGGGGCCACGATCAAGGCGCGCTGGCCCTTGCCGATGGGCGTCAAAAGGTCCATGATGCGGGTGGAGACCTCCTTCTGGTCGATCTCCAGTTTCAGGTGCGTCTTGGGATACAAAGGCGTCAGGTTATCGAAGAAGATCTTGTCCTTGCTCTTTTCGGGGTTCTCAAAATTGACCGCCTCGACCTTCAAGAGGGCGAAATACTTTTCCCCTTCCTTAGGCGGACGGATCTGGCCGGACACCGTGTCCCCGGTCTTTAAGTCAAAACGGCGGATCTGCGAGGGCGATACGTAAATATCATCCGGACAGGGCAAATAGTTGTATTCGGCGCTCCTCAAAAAACCAAACCCCTCGGTGAGGATCTCCAGGGTCCCCTCTCCGAACATGAGACCTTCTTTTTCCGCCTGGGCCTGAAGGATCTTGAACATCAGGTCCTGTTTTTTAAGCCCGCCGGCGCCCTGAATGTCCATGTCGTGGGCGATCTTGGTCAACTCGACCATTTTC
Source organism: Candidatus Omnitrophota bacterium (assembly GCA_016196515.1). Lineage (GTDB taxonomy): Bacteria > Omnitrophota > Gorgyraeia > Zapsychrales > Fredricksoniimonadaceae > JACPXN01. Next base: position 2,780 of record JACPXN010000081.1, read on the forward strand.
ATCTCTTTGAGTTCTTCTATATGCACGGTCTTCCCCGCGGGGTTGGCCGGTTTATAATCGCCGTTCTCGTTTTTAAGGTCGTCTTTTTCCTTTGTTTCTGTCTTGGTCATTCCATTCTCCTGTTTTGTTTTTTCTTCCTTTGAAGCCCTGCCTGCCGGCAGGCAGGAATCTATCAACAACGGCATCCACCTGTTGGCGGGTTTCTTTAAGGGTGCCGCGATTATCGATGACGATGTCGGCGCGCCGGAGTTTTTCGCTCAAGGGTATTTGCAGGCGCAGGCGCCGCGTGATATCGGCCCTGGACAATCCCTGCCTGCCGGCAGGCAGGTGCCCCTTTTTGAGCCGTTGAAATTGCTGGCCACGGGACGCCTTCACCACAACAGTCGTATCAACGATTTTTTCCCATCCGGATTCAAATAAGAGCGGGACATCAAGAATGATCAGCGGTTTGTTTCTATATAGGGAAATCTGCCTTTGGATTTCCTTCAACGCTTGCGGAAAAACGATATCGGTGAGTTTTTTTAATGTGTGAGAATTTTGAAAAACAATGCTGGCAAGTGCCTGGCGGTTTAATGTTGAGTTTAGTATAGCACGTGGAAAAATTTTTGCCACTCTTTTAATGCATTTTCCTTTGGGGGCCAAAAGGCCGCGGGTGACGGCGTCCGCGTCAATGATCCTGGCGCCATGGCGCTTGAACATGGCCGCGACCGTGGTTTTACCCGTGCCTAAACCGCCCGTGACCCCTACGATAAGCATTTCTGGTACACCCTCTGGTATTCGCGCGCCGATCTGTCCCAGGAAAAACGGTGGCGGAAGGCCTGGTCAACCAAAAAGTCCATCTGCTTCTGGTCGCGGTACACCTTGACCGCCTCTGCCAGCGCCCTGACGAACGACGGCTTGTCGTATTTGGTAAAAACGAACCCGTTACCGCTTTGATGGATGGGGTCGTAGAGTTTGATCGTGTCGGCCAAACCGCCGGTGTGGTGCACGATGGGGATGGCGCCGTAACGCAGGGCGATCATCTGGCCCAGACCGCAGGGCTCGAACACCGAGGGCATCAGGAAGAAGTCACAGCCCGCGTAGATCTTGTGGGCAATGCTCTCGTCAAATTTAAGAAAGATCCTCATGTTTTTTGAATGGCGGCCCGCGCATTCTTCCAGCATCCGGTGGTATTTGCGCTCCCCCACACCGGTCAACGCGATCTGCCCGCCCAAACGCACGATATCGTCCACAACCCCCGCAATGAGGTCCACGCCCTTTTGATGGCAGAGCCGCCCCACAAAACCGAACAGCGGCGCGCGGCTGTCCGGAAAAGACAAATTCATCAGGGCGCGGACC
>JACPXN010000082.1 GCA_016196515.1 Candidatus Omnitrophota bacterium
CATCATCATCGGCGAGAAAACCCCTGGGCAGGTGGCCGCTGATGTGCAACAGGTCAAGGACCGTCAAATGTCCAAAGGGAGCCGTTAGCATGGACCAGAAGGCCAGGAATGCCGCCGTTGCCCGGGACCATTTGGAGAATTCCCTGTTCGTTGCTCCCGCCGTCGCTATTTTCTGCATTTTTTACATTTACCCGTTTTACAAGATGATCAACCTTTCCTTGTTCGAATGGAAAGGGATCGGCCCCATGCATTTCGTGGGATTGGCCAATTACAAAGAGCTGATGGGAGACCATCTCTGGTGGGATTCCATCGGCCACGCCGGATACGTCACCCTCATCGCCTTGACCTTCCAGAACCTCCTGGCGTTCGCGCTGGCCTTGGCCTGCGACCGGGAGATCCGCTTGAAGGGCTTCTATCGCGCGGTCTTCTTCATCCCGCCGGTGCTTTCGGAAGTCGTTGTTGGTCTGGTCTGGAACTGGATCCTCGACCCTCAAATGCAGAACAACCAGCCCGTGGGACTGCTGAATCATTTCCTGTATGCCACGGGTTTTCCCCAGTTGGTGCATAACTGGTTGGGGGACCCCAAGACAGCCATGACCACCATCGCCGTCGTCAATGCCTGGAAAGGGTTCGGCTGGGGCTTTGTCATGTTCCTGGCCGGCCTGCAGACCATCGACAAACAGCTCTATGAAGCGGCCAGGGTCGACGGGGCAGGGGCATGGAAAACCTTCACCAACGTGACCATCCCCATGATGCTGCCGGTGATCCTGGTGGTCGTCATCCTGACGGTGTTAGGGTGCATGCAGGTCTTTGTCCTTATCCTGGCCTTGGTCAGCGAGGGGCTGGTCAATCACACGGACGTGCCCGTGACGCGCATTTTCTCGGCGATGCAAAGCACCAACCGCTTTGGCTATGCCTGTGCCGAGGCGGTCATTTTCGGGGCCATCCTCATTGGTATCTCTTTCATCCTGAAAAAACTGGCGGACAGGACGAGGCAATCGTAGATATGCGCGTGAACAGATACATCTTCTGGAGAATGACCCAATCGACGTTCATCCACCTTTTTCTGGCGGGTGTGACGCTGGTGTGTCTGTTCCCCCTCTTTTGGATGATACGCTGCTCGCTGATGAGCAATGAGACCATCTTCGTTGACACGGGGCTGGTGCCGCATCACATCAACTTCGGTAATTTCGCCATCGCGTGGACCAAGGGCCATCTGGCCGGGTTTTTCTTCAACAGCGTCATTTATACGGTCTGCGTCGTCGGTGGCATCGTGCTCATTTCTTCGCTCGCGGCTTTTGCCTTTTCGCGGCTGGAATTCCCGGGCAAGAACGTCCTGTTCTACCTGTTCGTTGCGGCCATGATGATCCCTTTGCCGGGAAGCTTCGTGGCGCTGTTCGTGCTGATGGCCAAACTGCACCTGGTCAATACCCGTATCGGTTATATCCTGTGCATGATCAACGTTGGGCTGTCCATGAGCATTCTTTTATTGAAAACATTTTTTGACAAGATGCCCCATGACCTGGAAGACGCGGCCCGCATCGACGGCTGCTCCAAACTGGGGATCTGGTGGAACGTGGCCCTGCCCCTGGCCCGGCCGGCCATTGCGGTCATCGTGATCTTCAATTCACTGACCGTCTGGAATGAATATATCCTGGCAACCCTGCTGTTGGGGGACACCAGCCTCATGCCCTTGCAACGGGGGCTGATGGTTTTTCAGGGGGCGAACAGCGTTGATTACCCGGTCTTGATGGCCGGCCTGACCATGGCAGCAGTGCCTATTGTTATGGTATACTTGGCTATGCAGAAGCACATTATCAAAGGCCTGTCTTCGGGAGCTGTGGTCGGTTAATGCGGTCCATTAAACCCCTTTTTCTTCTTTATATCGCATTTGTCCTTGTCTGCCCGGCTTGGGCCCAGACGGCTTCTTCTGTGGCTGCGGCCGCCACATCCTCTGAAGAGCTCGTCCGCCTGTCCTGGAAAGCCTCCAACGAGGGGAACATCGACGCCCTCAACAAGCTTTACGACGTAACGATCGCCGCCTACGATGCCAAGGCCCGCCTGCAGGCGGGCCGTTTGACCGGTTTCCCCCCACGGGATCAGGCTGAAAGTTATCGCATCATGGACGATGTGGCCACCGTCATGTTCATCAAGGCCGAGACCTTGATGCGCCAGGGCAAGAACGACGAGGCCGGGGCCCTTTTTGAGCAAGTCAGCGCGCAATACCCGTGGGCCCAGAGTTGGGACCCCAGCCGCGGCGCGTTCTGGTCGATCAAGGAAAAAGCCCAGGCGAGCATCAAGACCATGTCCGGTCAGGCCCCGGGCCAGGAAACGGCCATTGATCGTAAGGTCCCGCGCACGATGCCTCATCTTGCCTTTGGGGGCAAACGGGTCGTTGATTATCTGAAATATGGCCGCTTCCTTAACGTCGGTACAAAGGACTACCATTATCAGGTCACGGACCCTAAAGGGCTTAAGGCCGCCGCCGGGGAATGTGTTTATCCCAACCTCACCGACATGTATCAGGATCCCGCGTACAAAAAGGCCTTGAAGGAGGGCCGGCTGCAGGGCAGCCACTGGGATTTCGTCAATACGGATGACATGCAAGCCGCCATTTTCAAATGGGCCGCGGCCCCGGAGCCCTGGGGCATACGCCTTTTTTACATGGGGGTCATCTTTGAGAAAGCCAAAATGTATGACGAGGCCATCAAGGCCTACCACGCCGTCGTCGTGTATTTTCCCGACACGGTTTCCTGGACGTATTGGCAGACCCCCTGGTATCCGGGCCAGGCCGCCATCGCCAAGATCCAATACATCATCCGCACGCATCCGGAACTGAAACTGGGATTCAAGGGGGCGAAGATCCGGATCCTGAATTCTTTTGATAATGACCCGAAAAACGACGTGACCATCACCACCCCAGGGACCGTCACCAGGGCCAGCGCGAAATTACGCGTGGAACGGATGCAAGTCCCGTTGGGCGAACCGGTCAAGACCGTGGGCACAGGCCTGGTGCGGCTGATCAAATATTCAGGCGGCCACTGGCAGATGACCGTCGGCGGCGAACCGTTCCTGATCAAAGGCATGAGTTATACGCCCAACAAGGTCGGCCAGAGCCCGGATAACGGCACGCTGACCAACTGGATGCAGCAGGATGAGAATGCCAACGGGTTGATCGACGCTCCTTATGAGGCGTGGGTGGACAAGGACCACAACAATCAGCAGGACCCTGATGAGCCCTCCGTCGGGGATTTCGTTTTGATGAAGGAC
>JACPXN010000017.1 GCA_016196515.1 Candidatus Omnitrophota bacterium
CGGCCTGCCTGTCAGCGAGCCGATCGCGACCGTGGTTTATCAACCGGCTTTCACAAAAGGTGGCCAGCGGTCGATCTCAAATCCCACGATCATCTATCGCAGTCAAAGCGGCGGAGACGCCGTGGGCGCCATCGCCTCAATGAATTATGAAGTGAATTTTGTCCCCGGCGGCTCGAACGGCGAAAATTTTGTCGCGACAAGTCCCATTTCTCTCGAGGACGCCAGAAAACGTCAAACCGAAGAGGGTGTCGGGCATTTCGCGGTTTATGGCTATCAATCCCGCGACAACGGGTTCATCCCCATGGAAAAAGCGGGAGTGCTTGACCATGTAGGCGTGAATCCTCCGGCGGTCAGGGAGGAACAGCGTCTTGCGCGAAAGTTGGCCAAAGAGATGGTGGATCATCAGGACGACCAGCCGTATTTGTCTCCCGCGGCCGCTGAACATCGGGTACATCGCGTGCGCAAAGATCAAAATTCGTTATTTATCCATGCCCCCAAGGAAAGCGAGCGGGACGAATTTATGGATGAGCTTGAGGCCAAGGTGAAAAGTGGGGAGTATCTTGCCGTGGTCGACGACAAGGCCGATATGGGCGGCCTTTTGGGTCATACCCAAGTGCCTCTATTTATGACGGCGGTTTATCGCGCGACGGTGAAGTGGGCGATGGAAAGAGACATTATCAGTTACGGAAACACCTTTGGCTCTACGGACTTTGGCCGGTTGAGGGATGATGAGAATCTGGGTATCGGCGACGACGGGCACATGATCCTCTTGGGTGATAAAAGCCACGGAAGCGCCGAGGCGCATCAGCTGGCGTTCTTGGCTTTCACCCGAGCGTATTTGTTCTCGGTGGCCAATAAAATGAAACCCTACGGCGAAGGGCAGGATTTTGCCGGAGCGGAAGCCGAGGCAGCCAAGAAGAACCCTTATTTTTACAGTAAGTTTGACGAAAGGTTTTTTGAGATCTTGAGGGAGGTCATGCCCGCAAGTTATCTCAAGCTCAGCATGATCGAAAAAGTGGAAAATGGCTGGCGCGAGTGGCGGAGAAGCGGCCAGTCCGAACAACTCAACGAACCGTTCTCGGGCAACGTCTCTCAGCAGGGCATCGGTTCGGCCCGTTATATCTTGAATCGACTGAAAGAAAAGACTTTTGACATCCTCGCCGGCGATAAAATGGGTCCGGCCGCTTTGAACCGCGTCATCAAGCACATGGTGTATAGCGCGCTTAAAGCCGGAAAATTCAAAAATGGCCTTGTCTTTGAGATCTGGGACGCCAAGGCGTTCGATGAAAATGGGAAGATCGCGATCGAGGATATCCCCAGATCTTTTTCGGATATTAAAGCCAATTTTCAGGTCGACGAGAAAAAACTCGCCAAATGGAAACCGGAAGACCGCCGCGCTTACGAGGATGCCAAGACCTTGGTCGCGAGGGCCTATCGTTCAGGCCTCTTGGACATAACGTTGACGTCTCACGAATTAAAACAACTGGCCAAGGATCTTAGAAAATATGGATACGTTCCGACCAAGAGAATTTTCCTCGATGCCGAAAAGGACAAGGACGCGATCATCCGGTATCTCGGCGACTCGGACCGTTTCAATGTCAAACACGTCTGGAGCAAGAAATCCGAGGGTTGGGATAGCCGCGATCCTAAAACTTATCTGGATAGGCCGCTCTTGGCCAGTTCGGTGACCCGTTTGGGCATCTTGAGCGGAGGGGAGTACCTAGGGAAGGACGACCCCGTCATGGTCGGGAACAGCGAGCTGATGGAGTATGCTTACGAATTTTTGAAAACGCACCCGCTCATTATCCAAGGCGACATGAACGGCTCTCACTGGCTTTGGGCGATTGTCACAGCGCTAAAGAACGCGGTGGCGACCAAAGACAGTCATCCTATTTTAGTGGGTATGCGTTACACGCTGTCCGAAGACGGAAAAAGCATCGTGCAGGTAGAGGACATGATGGGAGGCGAATCTTTTGACCCGATCCGCGATCGCGCGTTCAATTTTAACCGGGAATTCAAGGCGGCGCAGTTGGGCGGCCAATTTGAGCCGTATGGCACCAACGTGAAAACCGTGGAAGCGGCTTATCCTTTGGCCAAACTGCTCAGGGATATGACTCGGGCCGACTCGCCTTTTCTGGTCGCGAATAAAAG
>JACPXN010000083.1 GCA_016196515.1 Candidatus Omnitrophota bacterium
GTTAAGCGACAATGCAGAAGGCATATTTCTTATTTTGGATTTTGTGTTTGGCGGTGTCAAAACCGGCCTGGGCACTGGGTTATTTGGGCGGCAATGGTGATGGATTTGCCGTTGGCCGCTATACGACCCAGGATGTGATGCTTATTGGCTCGACAACTCAGACTTTCGCCGTAGGCGATAGCGCCACCGCCATCAGCACCATTGAGATCATCCAGGATTTGGCCGCCTCCGGGACAGGCATTACGACGGCCAATGATATCCGGGTCAAAATTCCCGTGGCGCTGAACATGATCTTTGATAATACCGATACCACGGCAACGATTACGGGGGGAGCTTCGGCCAAAGTGTCAACGACGGTCAGTTATGAAGATACCAACGCGACATTGGTGATCGATGTGACCAGTGCTTTTGCCGATGCGGACGTGATCTATGTTAGCGGTTTGTCATTTAAGAGTTTTAACACCAGTGGCACCGGCCGGTTACAGTTAGAGACGGACAATGCCGGCAGTAATAATGCGGTGGATGATAATTATAAATATATTTTGCTTGGCTCATTAACTGCCGCCGCCTTTTATGGAGGCAATGGAGATGGTTTTGCCGCGTATAGTTTTCAAACCCAGCAGGACGGAGTGTTGTTTGGTAACGGTTTTTGAAAAATAACTCCATAGATCAAAGGAATTAAGTACCCACCCCTGCCTGCCGGCAGGCAGGCCTGCCCTGCCGGCAGGCAGGCACCGTAACCCGAATTCTGGATTCCCGCCTGCGCGGGAATGACAAAGGAGGTGGGAATGACAAAACAGTTTTTAGGTTGAGGATATCGCGTTCATATGGTATATTTAAATCATGAAAGCCAAGGTCATTGTTTCTGATTGCCATATTCTGGGCGGGGCACCGGTGTTCCGGGGGACCCGTGTGCCGCTACAGGTGCTCATCGATTATCTCGAGTCCGGCTCCACCATTGACCAATTCCTGCAAGGATTTCCTACCGTAACCAGACAACAAGTCATCGATTTTCTGGATGAGGCCAAGGAGAAGGTTCTTGTCCAGGCTTAGAGTCTTGATCGATGAATGTCTGGACAAACGTCTGGCCGCAGAGATTCCAAACGCTCTGGTCAAAACAGTCCCGCAGATGGGCTGGGCCGGGTTGACCAACGGCAAGCTGTTGGACAAGGCCCAAAGCCAGTTCGATGTCTTTGTGACCAGCGACCAAAACCTTTCTTTCCAGCAAAACCTAAAAAAATACAAGATCGCAGTGGTTATTTTATGTCCGGCAACCAATAAGATTGACGATCTGAAATTGCTTGTCCCGAAATTGTTAAAAGAAATGGCGGGATCAAAAGCAGGGGTTGTTTATATTCGTTAACAAAGTTATTTGCTTGGGTAAATTTTTTTATGCTCATCGTCAACCGCAGGATCAAGGACATCGTCGCTTCGACGACCTTGGCCATCACGGCCCGCGCCAAGGAACTGCAGGCGGCGGGCCACGATGTGGTCAATTTTGCCGCCGGCGAGCCCGATTTTGACACCCCGGATTTCATCAAAGAGGCCGCCATCAAGGCCATCCAGTTGGGTCAGACCAAATACACCCCTTCCACCGGCACGCAGGAGTTGCGCGAAGCCATTGCCGCCAAATTCCTTAAAGACAATCAACTTGTCCTTAAGCCCGGACAGATCGTTGTGTCCTGCGGGGCCAAGCATTCGATATTCAATCTTATCCAGGTTCTGGTGGATGACGGGGATGAGGTATTGTTTCCGTCGCCGTACTGGGTGAGTTACCCGGAGATGGTCAAGGCCGCGGGGGGCAGGTCGGTCATCATCCCGACGGACGCGTCCACCGCCTTTAAGATCACCCCCGCGCTTCTCAATAAATATTTAAGCCCCAGGACCAGGGTCTTGATCTTAAATTACCCGTCCAACCCGACGGGCATCATGTACGGCAGGGCTGAACTGGAAGCCATCGCCGCCGTCTGTGTCGCGCGCAAGATTTACGTGATTAGTGATGAAATCTACGAGAAATTGGTCTATGATACCAATGAATTTGTGTCCATCGCTTCTTTGAACAAAGAGATCTTTGAGCGCACGATCACGGTCAACGGCGTTTCCAAGGCCTACGCAATGACCGGATGGCGCATCGGTTACGCGGCCGGACCCATGGAGGTCATGGAATACGTCAAGAAATTTCAGGACCATTCCACGTCCAACCCGGCGTCCATGAGCCAGGCGGCCGCGGTCGCGGCCTTGAGGGCGTCCGACGAAAGCATCAAGGACATGCGCAAGGCCTTTAAGAGCCGGCGCGATCTGATGCTGGCATGTCTGGATCAGATTCCGGAGATCCGGTATATACGTCCGGAGGGCGCGTTTTACGTTTTTTGCGATTGTTCCAAAGTCCCCGCCATGGGCGGGGCAGGCGGGGCGATCGCGTCCAAAATGCTTGACGACGTTAAAGTGGCCGTCATCCCGGGGGACAGTTTCGGCGCCCCGGATTATATCCGTTTGAGTTTTTCTACGTCCGAATCCAGGATCAAGGAAGGCGTTGACCGCATGGCCCGCTGGATCAAAGCCGGCGGCGGGACACGATATGGAAAAAAATACCACACTGCGTGAACTCCTGCTTTTGTCCATCCAGGAAAATGCTTCTGACCTGCATTTGACCGATGGGACCCCTCCGGTCTTAAGGATCGACGGTAATTTGGTCATGCTCAAGCGTCCCCCTTTGACCCGTCAGGACATGCAGGACATGATCTTTAGCGTCCTTTCGCAGGGCCAAAAAGAACAATTCGAAAAAACTAAGGAACTTGATTTTTCGCTGGCCATGACCGGCCTGGACCGTTTTCGCGTCAATGTGCACATCCAGCGCGGGGCCGTGGAAGCGGCATTCCGGCGCGTGTCATTGTTCATCCCCACCATCGAGGAATTGCATCTGCCGTCCATTGTGGCGGACCTGGCGCGCAAGCAAAGCGGTCTGGTCCTCATCACAGGCCCCACCGGCACGGGCAAGACCACGACGCTGGCGGCCATGGTGAATTTGATCAATACCGAACGTTCCTGTGTCATCATCAACATTGAAGACCCCATCGAATACATCCACACCAATAAGAAATCCATTGTCAAGCAAAGGGAAGTGTACCGCGACACCAACTCTTTCGCCGAGGCCCTGCGCCGCTGTCTGCGCCAGGACCCGGACGTCATCGTGGTCGGGGAAATGCGCGATCTGGAAACGATTTCCACGGCCTTGACCGCGGCCGAGACCGGACATCTCGTTCTGGGGACCATCCACACGCCCGACGCGCCCCAGACCATTGAGCGCATCATCGACGTGTTCCCGCCGTATCAGCAGCAGCAGGTGCGCCTGCAATTGGCTTCGGCTTTGCAGGGGGTCATTTCCCAGCAATTGGTGCCGTGCGCTTCCGGCCGTGGCCGTGTCATGGCCCCGGAGATCATGATCGCAACACCCGGCATCCGCAACATGATCCGCGAGCAGGCGATCGAACAGATCCGCACCGCCATACAGACCGGTGCCCAGTACGGCATGAAGACGATGGACAAATCCCTCAAGGAACTCTGTGAGAAAGGCGTCATCACCTACGAGACCGCTGTCGCGCACGCCAATAATCTCGACGAGTTAAAAAGCCTGTTGAAGAAGTAGGGCGGCACCATGGGATATAAAGTCACCCTTTTACCCGGCGATGGCATAGGGCCGGAAGTGACCCGGGCCATGCGCACGTGCGTTGAGGCCACCGGTGTGGCGATCGATTGGGAAGTCCAGCAGGCAGGGGAATTTTCCATCCAAAAAAGCGGCAAGCCGCTGACCGACGAGGTCATTGAGTCCATCCGCCGCAACAAAACCGCCATCAAAGGACCGATCTCGACACCCATCGGCAAGGGTTTCCGCTCGGTCAACGTGCAATTGCGTCAGGCCCTGGACCTGTATGCCTGCGTGCGCCCCTGTGTTTATTATGAAGGGACCAAGACGCCGGTCAAGAACGTGGACTTGGTGATCTTTCGCGAAAATACCGAAGACCTTTACGCGGGCATTGAATTCGAAAAAGGAACGCCCCAATGCGATCAGTTGCTTGACAAGATCAACAGCCTGTCGGCCAAAAAGATCCGCGAGGACTCCGCCATTTCCATCAAGCCCATCTCCGTGACGGCCTCTAAGCGCATCGTGCGCGCCGCCTTCGCGTATGCCCTCAAGAACGGCCGCAAGAAGATCACCGCCGTGCACAAGGCCAATATCATGAAATTCACCGACGGGATCTTCTTGAAGTGCGCCCAGGAAGTGGCCCGGGAGTATCAGGGCAAGGTTGAGTTCAATGACTGTATCGTGGATAATATGTGCATGCAATTGGTGCAGCACGCGCATCTGTACGATATGCTCGTTTTGCCGAATTTGTACGGGGACATTGTTTCGGATCTCTGCGCGGGCTTAACCGGCGGTTTGGGCATTGCCCCGGGCGCCAATTACGGGGACAAGATCGCGCTGTTTGAGCCGGTGCACGGATCAGCCCCCAAGTACGCGGGCCAGAACAAGGTCAACCCAACGGCCTGTATCCTTTCGGGCGTCCTCATGCTCAAACATCTGGGGGAAACCAATGCCGCCAATCGTCTGGACAACGCGGTCCGCAAGGTCCTCAAAGAGGGTAAAAACGTCACCTATGATCTTAAGGATGACCGCAATGACCCCACCGCTGTCGGCACCCGGCAAATGGCCGAAGCGATTTGTAGAGAAATATAGTAATTTTAGCAGGATATGGCAAAATAGAAGCCGTTCCATTCCGCCTAGGCGCAACGGAACGGCTTAATTATTATGGATCATTTTACCGTCGAAGATTGGGGCCTCATCGATCACAGGGCTGCGGTCGAACGCCAGCGCGCTCTGGTGCGGGAGGTCATTGCCGGCGCCCCCCAGCGCCTTGTTTTTTGCGAACATCCGCCGGTGCTGACCTTGGGCCGCATGTTCAAGCCGGACAGTTTTCTTTATACCCGCCAGGACATTTTAAGCCAAGGGGTGAGCATCGTGCCCGTGGACCGCGGGGGAGACGTGACGCTCCACGCGCCGGGACAATTGATCGTGTACGTCGTGGCGGACCTGAACCGTTACGGACGTGACCTTAAGGCTTATCTTGAGCATATCGAACAAGTTGCGGTTGATTTATTGAAGGATTTTGATATATTGGCAATGAGCATGCCCGGCCAGCGGGGTGTTTTTGTCCCGACGCTTCGGTCGGGATCTTCGATCAATGGGAACAAGATTGTTTCCATCGGCGTCGGGGTGCGCAGATGGGTGACGTATCACGGTTTGGGAATTAACGTCAACACCGACCTGTCTTTGTTTGACCTCATCAAACCCTGCGGGCTTGACGTGCGTATGACTTCCATTGCTCAATGGAAAGGCGCTCCGGTGTCCATGGGTGATGTTAAGGAAAAATTCACGCGGCACTTCAACCGTCGATTCAATTGATATGACCGATATCATTTTACCGGAATTGGGCGAGGGCGTCACCAAGGCCACGGTGGCCTGCTGGCACGTCAAGCCGGGCCAGAGTGTCGAGGCGGGCCAGGACGTGGTGGAAGTGGTGACGGACAAGGCCTCA
>JACPXN010000084.1 GCA_016196515.1 Candidatus Omnitrophota bacterium
GATGGGACAGCCCCGCTTTTTGACATTGCGGACATTTGCGCAAAGCCGCAACGCTCACCTTCCAGTGGGTGCGGCGTTTACGCCCGCGGCTTTTCGAATGTTGACGTTTTGGTAAAGGCATTATAAGCTCCCTTGTCTGGATCCCCGACAGAAGCATTCGGGGATGACCCCTGATGGGGTCATTTGCACTTGCATTTCTCGGTATTGAGATTTGCCCCGCATTGGACGCAAATACCCTTGCAATCGTCCTTGCACAGGATCCGGGCGGGATTGCTCATGATCATTTCCTGCCGGATCTCTTCCCCTAAGTCCACATACTCAGCGTCAGGCTCCAGAGGAAAATCAAAATGATATTCCATGACCTGCGGACGTTGAAAATTTTCCAGACAACGGGCACAACTGTACCCGTACTCCGCCTCCACCCGCGCCTGGGCCACAATGACATTGTCCACCTTGGCCAAATACGCGTGGACCGTCAAGGGTGAACGTAGGTCGATCTCTTCATCGGTCAGGCCGATGGCTTCCTTCGGGACGATCTGGTCGATCTCCTTGCCTTTAAAGGTGATGTCCCGGATGGAAACCTTGATCATCGCTTCAGGCGCTCTTTCAACTTGCGTTCGACCGCCGCAGGTACCAGTGAGGAAACATCCCCATGGAGAGTCGCGACTTCCTTCAGCAAACTGGAAGAAAGAAAAGACACGTGCTCGGAAGGCATCAAAAACACCGTCTCAATATCCTCGGCCAGACGCCGGTTGGTCAACGCGATCTGGAACTCATAATCAAAATCAGAGGTCATGCGCAAACCGCGGATGAGGACGTTGACTTGTCTGCGCCGGGCATAATCGACGACCAGGCCATCAAATGTTTCGACCTGGACGTTAGGGATGTCCGCCGTCACTTCCTTGAGCATGGCCACGCGTTCGGTAATGGTAAAGAACGCTTTTTTGCCGCTGTTGTCCGCCGCCGCAACGATGACTTTGTCAAAAATACGCGCCGCCCGGTGAATAACGTCCAGATGACCGTTGGTCGCGGGATCAAAACTGCCCGGATATATCGCGGTTTTGCCGTGTGCCATTCGTCTATTAATCCGTAACCTTTTGTAAAATAGTCAGTTGGGATGCCCCGTACCGGCGTTCGCTGACAATCTTCCTATGTTCCGGTACGTCCACGCGCTCGGCCGGATCGTGCTGTACGACGAGAAAACTGTGAGCGTGTAATATATCATTTACCCCCAGGCATTTCAAGGTTTTTTTGACGAGGTTGCGGTCAAACGGGGGGTCGAAAAAGACGACATCAAAGGTCTGGCCCTTTTGGGCCGATCTCTTGATTGAGACAAAGACATCCGCCTCCAAGATCCGGTATTGTTCCCCCAGATCAATGCCTAAAATTCGGCAGTTTTCGCGTAGGATTTCGGCATTTTTGGGGTCTTTCTCCACCATGGTCACTTCCTGGGCACCCCGGGATATTGCTTCCAGGCCCACAGCCCCGCTTCCGGAAAAAAGGTCCAAAAACGTCAGCCCTTTAAAGTCATGCCCTAAAAGGTCGAATACCGCGGCCCTTAAGACATTCTGGGTGGGCCTCATGCCGGAGGGCATGTAAAAATTGCGTCCTTTATATTTTCCGCCCAATATGCGCATATTAACCTGCCAGCAGTGTGTCCAAATAGTGCGGATACCTTTTCTTGATCACTGATCTGACCAAACGGTTCGCCTGATCCTCCAAGGACGGGTCCTTGCGTGTCAGCCCTATCGCTTCCTGGCGGGCTCTTTCCAAAATATCCATTTGGGTCAAAGGATCGGCTGTCCTCAATTCATTGACCCCATGCTGATGCCTGCCGAAATAATGCCCTGGCCCGCGGATCTCAAGGTCCTGTCGGGCGATCTTGAACCCGTCGGTGGTTTTGATAAAAACATCCAAACGTGCTTTGGATTCCGGGGTCCTGGAATCGGTGACCAAAATACACACGCCGTCCTGCGGCCCGCGGCCGATCCGTCCGCGCATTTGATGCAATTGGCTTAAACCAAACCTCTCGGCATGCTCAATGACCATGACATTGGCATTGGCCACGTCAATGCCGACCTCCAGGATGGTTGTGGCCACGAGGATGTCCAGCTCATGATTTTTGAACTTGAGCATGGCCTCCCGGGCCTCTTTCCTGTCCATCTGCCCGTGGATCAAAGCCAGCCGCAGGCCTTTGAACTCAAACTGGATGAAATGCCTGAACATCTCCTTGGCCGCTTTGAGGTCCAGCGCTTCGCTTTCTTCGACCATGGGATAAATGATATAGGCCTGCGTGCCTTTGTTCACCTGTCGGCGCACTTGTTCATAAACAGCCGGGGCTTTTTCCATTGTGAAACGATAGGTCCGGACCCTTCCTCGGCCCGGCGGCATTTCATCGATCACAGACACGTCCAGATCGCCATACAAAGTCAGGCACAAAGTCCTTGGGATAGGTGTCGCGGTCATGACCAAAACGTCGGGGTTAGTCCCTTTGGCGGACAATAAAGCCCGCTGATCGACGCCGAATTTATGCTGTTCATCGATCACAACAAAGGTCAGTCTTTTAAAAGCAACGGTCTCTTGCAGAAGCGCGTGGGTGCCAATAACAAGATCAATGTCTCCCTCTTTTAAACCCCGGGACACCTGTTCCTTGTCTTTTTTAGACATGGAACTGGTCAAAAGCGCCGGACGCATGCCCTTAAAAACACCGCGGCCCATGAACTTCTCAAAATGGACATAATGCTGTTGGGCCAGGATCTCCGTCGGTGCCATGAACGCGCTTTGACCGTTATTATGGAACGCCGCGGCACAGCCAAAAAATGCCACGGCTGTTTTGCCGCAGCCGACATCCCCTTGCAAAAGCCGCAGCATGGGACGGGGCTTGGCCATGTCCTCGGCCAGCTGGCGCGCGGCCCTCATTTGGGCCCGGGTGAGCACAAAAGGGAACGACTGGACGTAATCCTCCATGAACGTTTTTTCAATGCGGTGAGCAATGCCTTTCTTGGTCGTAATGCTCAAACGCCTCAACAGCACGCAAACCTGAAAAAGAAAAAATTCTTCGAATGCCGCGCGCTGTCCCGCTTTTTCCTGCTGTTGGACGCTATCGGGAAAATGGATCTGCCGTATCCCTTCGGCCATGCGCCTAAGGCCCTGCCTGGCCCGGACATCAGCGGGAATAATGTCGTCGATACGCTCCCCATATCTTTCCAGGGCCGCATCAACGACCTTGCGCAAAAAACGCTGGGTGATCCCTTTGGTCAAAGGATAGACCGGAACGATCCGGCCCATGTTCAGCGTCCTGTCCTCGGGGGTGATCAGTTCAAAATCCGGCATGATCATCTGCAGGCGTTTCTTGAAAACATCAACCCTGCCGTAAAAGACCGCCTCCTGCCCCGGTTTAAAATACTTGTCCAGCCATGGCTGGTTGAACCACACGCAAAAAATACGCCCGCTTTTGTCCCCGACCGATATCTCAAAGGTCTTGTGACGGGAATAAAAATTCCTCCGGCCCACGGCCAAAACCTGGCCTGAAATCGTCTGGGTCTCTCCGGCATTGAGCAGGACGATAGGCGTGAACCGGGAGCGGTCCTCATAACGAAAAGGAAAAAGATACAGCAAATCCTCGACGCTGTAGATGCTAAGATCAGCCAAAAGTTTGGCCTTGGCCGGCCCCACGCCTTTGACGTATTGGACGGAAATATCGTTTAAGTGTTCAGGCATGAAAAGGGGTGGGTTTGCGGGTCCTTCGACGCGGCCTACCGGCCTTGCTCAGGATTTCGCCCATGAGTGGGCTCAATTAAAAGCGCATGGACTTGAGACGCCGGGCCAATTGCTTGCGGTAATTCTTGTCAAACACCTCTTCAAAATCATAGGCATTCTGGAAACTTTCGTAATGGTCGTGGGCGTCTTTGGAAAGGATCTTATGTTCCACCAGATTATACACCATATGGCCGAAATCATCGGTGGTTTTGACCCCCCAGAAATTGAGGATGGTCAGGGTCATGGGCCCGAATTTCTTGAGCAGAAGCCCTTTGATGCCCTTGAGAAGTTGTGCTCCGGTGACATGTTTGGCCCCTTTGAACCTCTTGCGGCTGTAATTCAGGGCCTCCATGATGAATTCGTAGGCCTCGGGGTGATAGCTGGGATCCGTCCTGCAGATCTTCGAGACAATGCTATAAAACTCCTCATTCATTGGGCTTATTTTAACATTCCTGAAACGAAACTCAAAAAGAATCTCAAAAAAATAAGAAGCCCCGCAATCAACGACTGCGGGGCCAGATCCCGCTTCGCGGGATAAATTCGCCCGGCAAACTTGACGTCGCCCTGCGGGCTCCGTAAGTTTGGGGCTCATTTAAATAAACCGGTAACGTTCTACTCTCCCATGGCCATGTGACCACAGTACCATCGACCTCGGTGGGCTTAACTTCCGTATTCGGAATGGGAACGGGTGTAACACCACCAGTAAAGTTACCGGAAAACTTATTTAAATCCCGCAATCATCTAAAAAGTGGTAATTGCGGGATCAATTAAATTTCCTTCGGAAATTTAATTGACAATTGCGGAATAAAGGGAAGCGCAACACCGTAAAAAGTAAAAATGATCAAGCATTCGGCAGATTAGTACTGGTTAGCTTAAATCCTTACGGATCTTACACACCCAGCCTATCAACGTCGTAGTCTACAACGTGCCTTCATCCCGCCGAAGCGGGAATCGATCATTCATCTTGAAATAGGCTTCGCGCTTATATGCATTCAGCGCTTATCCCTTCCGAACATGGCTACCCAGCCATTACCCTTGGCAGGATAACTGGAACACCAGAGGTTCGTATCTCCCGGTCCTCTCGTACTAGGGAGATCTTTTCTTCAATGATCGTGCGCCCACACCAGATAGAGACCGAACTGTCTCACGACGTTCTAAACCCAGCTCACGTACCCTTTTAACCGGCGAACAGCCGGACCCTTGGGACCTTATACAGCCCCAGGATAGGATGAGCCGACATCGAGGTGCCAATCCGCGCTGTCGATATGAACTCTCGAGCGCGATCAGCCTGTTATCCCCAGAGTACCTATTGTTCGTTGAGCGATGGCAATCCCACATTCAACCACCGGATCACTAAGCCCCACTTTCGTGCCTGCTCGTCCTGTCGGACTCGCAGTCAGGCTCCCTTATGCCTTTGCACTCTACAGACGATTGCCGACCGTCCTGAGGGAACCTTTGGACCCCTTCGTTATTCTTTAGAAGGGAACCGCCCCAGTCAAACTGCCCATCTGGCACTGTCTCCTGTCTGGTTTCACAGAACAGAGTTAGAATCTAGACATCAACGGGCTGGTATTTCACGGATGGCTCCACCCCGGCTAACGCCGGAGCTTCACAGCCTCCCAGCTATGCTACACAGTCAAAATCCAAATCCAATACCAGAATGCAGTAAAGGTTCTGGGGTCTTTTCGTCTTGGTGCGGGTAGACGGCATCTTCACCGCCGCTACAATTTCGCCGAGTTCCTCCTCGAGACAGCGCCCAAGTTGTTACACCATTCGTGCGCGTGGGAACTTACCCCACAAGGAATTTCGCTCAATTGATCCCAGCTATTTCTAACAAGGTTGGACTTTATCTTCACAGCCTCTATTCATGATCGACGCAATGTCTTTGATCTTCTCAATGCCTTGCGCGGTCAAGTGCTCTTTACGGTCCATCAACATGATGACTTTTCTGAACTTTATAAAATCTAAGTTCTTTTTGGTCTTCAGTGAATGTCCTTCAAAAAACGGAATGATGATTTCATTCAAATGGCTGATATCTCGAACCCGATACGCCATCCGATCACCATGGTTTGAACGGACCACACCGCATCCAAAAAACTTCTTTAAAGCGTGAAGTATTTGGACATCTTTTTCATGTTGAACGACCGTGAATTCCGGAAGCACTTGATAGCCGCAAGTCATATCGGGATGCTTGTTGATTCCGACGAAGAAACAACCTTCGCCATCCACAAACCCGACAATCCATTGCGCATCAAGATTAGAAGCAGGTGCTGAACGTAAAGTCTCTGAGGGTTCTTCCATAAGATACTCCTTTCTGGAAGCCTTCCCTGCGGATTATCCCCGTGTCCGGCTGATTTTTACTGCCTGAATATTCTCAGACGAGTACAGCACGGTTTTTGAGGGTCTTCCCGCATATGGTTCAGTTTTACTAAGGCTAGCGTTTCCACGAAACCTTAGGACCGTTATAGTTACGGCCGCCGTTTACTGGGGCTTCAGTTCGAAGCTTCATCCCGCTTGCGCGGGATTAACCTCTCCCCTTAACCTTCCAGCACCGGGCAGGTGTCACACCCTATACGTTCTCTTTCGAGTTAGCAGAGTGATGTGTTTTTACTAAACAGTCACCCGGGCCTCTTTACTGTGATCCCGATCCCTTCAGCTGTGATAGCTTACAAGATCGGGACACCCCTTCTCCCGAAGTTACGGGGTGATTTTGCCTAGTTCCTTAAGGAGGATTCTCTCGAGCACCTTGGCATATTCTGCCTATCTACCTGTGTCGGATTCCGGTACGAGCGACCACGAGACTCCCTTGATGGTTTTTCTCGGCAGCTTGGCATGGGCCGCTTCCCTCGCACTTGCGATTGAGGTCCCCATAGGCTCTTATCCCGCCTTTCGGCGGGACTACGGCTTTGGACGCAGACATCCAACACTGCGCACGGCCTAGCCTCCTGCGTCACATCAAGGTGATAACGTTCGTCATCGGTTCAGGAATATTAACCTGATCTCCATCGATTACGCCTTTCGGCCTCACCTTAGGATCGACTAACCCTGGGCGGATTAACCTTCCCCAGGAAACCTTAGATTTTCGGTGCTACAGTTTCTCGCTGTAGTTTTCGCTACTCATACCAACAGTATCACTAGTGCTTACTCCAGCATTCCTCTCGGTATGCCTTCAACGCTTAGCACTACGCTCCCCTACCCCTTGTTTATCCGAAGATAAACAAAGCCATGACTTCGGTTATAAGCTTGAGCCCCGATCATTTTCGGCGCGAAATCACTCGACCAGTGAGCTGTTACGCACTCTTTAAATGATGGCTGCCTCTAAGCCAACATCCTGGCTGTCTGTGTGATCTCACTTCCTTTACCACTTAGCTTATATTAGGGACCTTAATCGATGGTCTGGGCTGTTTCCCTCTCGAGCAAGAAGCTTAGCCCTCTTGCTCTGACTTCCGAGATACAAATAAGCGGTATTTGGAGTTTGGTTAGGTTTGGCGGCCCGGTAAGGCCCCTAGCCTATTCAGTAACTCTACCCCCGCTTAGTAATTCCTCGAAGCTAGTCCTAGAACTATTTCGGGGAGAACCAGCAATTGCCACGTTTGACTAGCCTTTCACTCCGACCCACAGCTCATCGCGAATCTTTTCAACGATCATGCGTTCGGTCCTCCATCCCGCTTTCGCGGGACTTCAACCTGGCCATGGGTAGATCACGTGGTTTCGGGTCTATTATGTGCTACTTGGTCGCCCTGTTCAGACTCGGTTTCCCTGCGCCTGCGTCCCAGAAGGGACTTAAGCTTGCAACACATAATAACTCGTTGGTCCATTATGCAAAAGGTACGCCGTTAACCATTCCCCGCCTTGCGGCGGGGCATAGGCCTTCGACAGCTTGTAGGTTTATAATTTCAGGTTCTATTTCACTCCCCTCCCGGGGTTCTTTTCAACTTTCCCTCACGGTACTTGTTCCCTTTCGGTCAGACCGAGTATTTAGGCTTAGCCCATGGTCGGGCCAGATTCCTGCCAGATTTCCCGTGCCCGGCAGTACTTGGGATCCTTCTAGGCCGCTTTGAGATTTCGCATACGTGGCTCTCACACTCTATGGCGTGTTTTTTCAAACACCTCTGCTATCTCATTGCGTACCACATTGAAGTCCCGCAACCTCCCGACGTGAACGTCGGGATTTAGCCTGTTCTCTCTTCGCTCGCCGCTACTAAGAGAATCCCATTCGGTTTCTTTTCCTAAAGGCTACTTAGATGTTTCAATTCGCCTCGTTTAGCTCCCCGCTTCTATTTTATTCAAGGCGGGGTAACCGGGTATGAGCCCGGTTGGGTTGTCCCATTCGGAGATCTCCGGATCAAAGCCTATTTGCGGCTCCCCGAAGCTTATCGCAGCTGACCACGTCCTTCATCGCCTGTGTCTGCCAAGTCATCCATTATAAACCCTTTGTAGCTTGATCATAAACTGTCCTTGACCAGGGCGCGAGAAACCCCCGGCCAAGAAAAAACACTCGGCATTGCACTACCCTTTATTCCACAATTGTCAAAGAGCTCCTCTACCGGCCGCGCCAATTGCTTCCGGCAGAAAAATATGCTCACAATCGATCGTCCGAGAAATATCTGGTGGAGCCGAGGAGGATTGAACTCCTGACCCCCTGCTTGCAAAGCAGGTGCTCTCCCAGCTGAGCTACGGCCCCTCACGCTGGCCTGTTCTGCGAAGCTCAAACATGAAAATTTTTGAGCGAAGCAGAATGGGCCCGAGGGGAGTCGAACCACTGACCTCGTCCTTATCAGGGACGCGCTCTAACCAACTGAGCTACGGGCCCATAAAAGTCAGTGGTAATGGTCAGC
>JACPXN010000085.1 GCA_016196515.1 Candidatus Omnitrophota bacterium
GTGGTTTAGACCTGTCCCATCAACTCCTGATAGCTTCGGCGGATCACGGCCTGATCCACCCGTGTCGTCTGAAACACGTAACACGCCAGCAAGGCCCGGTCACAGACCAGATTGATCAGCCGGGGAGTCCCCTGTGAGCACCGATAGACCTCTTCAATGGCCTCATCCGTCCAGGAGAGGCTCCCATCCGATCCCGCGATCCGAAGCCGATGGTCGATATACGTGCGCACCTCACCAGGATCCAGCGGGAGCACGTGGTACCGCACGCCGATGCGCTGGTGTAATTGCCGCAGGGTGGGCAACTTGAGCTTCTCACGGAGTTGCGGCTGGCCGACCAGCACAATCTGGATCAATTTCGCCTTGTCCGTCTCGAGATTGGACAGCATCCGGATCTGCTCCAGCAGTCGAAGACTGAAGTTCTGGGCCTCATCGAGAATCACCACGAGGTTGTTGCCGAGCGTCGCCTGGTCCACCAGAAAATGTTGAAACTGATTGAAGAGATGCAGACGGTTGTTGCGCAGGGGATCCAGACCGAAGTCTTGAACGATCGCTTGAAGCAATTGCAACTCCGATAACCCGGCGTGGGGGACCAGGGCGGTCTTGATCGTGGCATCGAGCTGGCGCAGCAGCGCTTTACACAGCGTGGTCTTGCCGGTTCCGATTTCTCCGGTGATCTCGATGAACCCTTTGCGCTCCTGGATGCCATACAGCATATGCGAAAGGGCTTCACGATGTCGTTTGGAGAGATAGAGGAAGGCGGGGTCTGACGTGATGGAAAACGGTTTTTCGCGAAGTCCGAGGAACTCAAGATACATATAAATTTTGCTTCGCAAAATTTATGAACTTTCAACGCCTCACTAGAAATTTCGCTGCGCGAAATTTCTAGCCCATTGTAGTCAACCACAGGACGAAACGCAAGTGC
The DNA here is from genome assembly GCA_016196515.1 of Candidatus Omnitrophota bacterium. Classification (GTDB taxonomy): domain Bacteria; phylum Omnitrophota; class Gorgyraeia; order Zapsychrales; family Fredricksoniimonadaceae; genus JACPXN01. The sequence goes on from JACPXN010000085.1 coordinate 923, forward strand.
TCGGCAGTCCAATGTGTCCAATGAAATCGCGAAGCGATTTCATTGACAGATCGACGAGGGCATGGTAGCCTAGCCGCA
>JACPXN010000018.1 GCA_016196515.1 Candidatus Omnitrophota bacterium
GATGACCGCAAGGAATTTATCTTTCTTGGCCGTCAAATACCTGTATGCCATCCAGCTCGCAAAACCCATAATTCTCCAGCGGGCGCGATAAATCGCGCCCCTACGTCAATGTTCCGGTTTTAACAATGGAAACAAAATAACATCACGGATCGACGGCGAATCCGTCAACAGCATGACCAGCCGGTCGATCCCCACCCCCAAGCCCCCGGCAGGGGGCATGCCGTATTCCAAAGCCGTGACAAAATCCTCGTCGATAACGCGGTTGCCTGTTTCCATGTCATCGTCCAGGTCCGCCTCGAGGCGACAGCGCTGTTCCTGCGGGTCATTGAGCTCCGAATAGGCATTGCCCACTTCAACTCCCGCGATGAAAAATTCAAAACGCTGGGCCACGGCCGGATCATCCGGCTTGGCCTTGGCCAAAGGCGAAAGGAACGTAAAATAATCCAGCATAAAGACCGGGTTGGCGGTCGCTTTCTCGTCGAGGGCCTCCTCCACGATCTTCATGACCGCCGAACGGGTCAAACGGTCCACTTTCGCATGCCCCCCTCGTTTGGCCTTGACCTTGTCCAGCATGGCCTGGGCGCTGTCCTGGGGATCGATGTCAAAATGCTCCTTGACCATCTGGGCGAAAGAACGGCGCGGCCACGGCGGCGTGAAATCAATGTCCTGCCCCTGGTATTTGATCTTGTACGAGCCATTGAGCGTCTTGACGACGGAAGCGACCATGTCCTCGGTCAATGTCATCATGTCCTCGAAATTCCCGTAGGCCTGATACACCTCCAGCATGGTGAATTCCGGATTATGCCGCGTCGAAATGCCTTCATTGCGGAAATTGCGGTTCATCTCATAGACCTTTTCCATGCCGCCCACCAGCAGACGCTTGAGATACAGTTCGGGGGCTATGCGCAGATAAACATCCATGTCCAGAGTATTGTGCCTGGACTTGAAAGGACGTCCGCGGGCGCCCCCGGCCATGGGCTGCAAAATCGGCGTTTCCACTTCCAAGAATCCCCGCCCGTCGAGAAAATGACGGATCAAGGACACGATGCGGCTGCGTTTGATGAATACGTCGCGCACTTGGGGGTTGGCGATCAGATCCACATAACGCTGGCGGTAACGGATGTCCACGTCCTTCAGGCCGTGCCATTTTTCCGGCAAACTCCGCAGGGACTTGGCCAGCACTTCATACTTCAAAACGCGGATGCTGTTCTGGCCGGTCTTGGTCGTGAAGGTTTCCCCTTGAACACCGATGATGTCGCCGATGTCCAACCCCTCTAAAAGCGCGAAGGCCTCGGACGTCACATTGTCCGCCTTGATAAAAAGTTGTATCTTGCCCGTCTGGTCCGTGAGGTCCATGAAATGGACCTTGCCCTGATCGCGGTGGGCTGTGATGCGCCCGGCCGTGATCACCTTCAGGCCTTCTTTGAAATCCCTCAAAATTTCGCTGACCGCGTGGGAACGGATGAAACGCTGGCCATACGGGTCTAACCCCTTTTGCCGCAATATTTTAAGTTTATTGATCCTGGTCTCGTCAGCTGCCATAAAAACCATCTTTCCGTCACAACTTATTTATAAATAAATTTATTTTAAGACATTTTATTATATAGAAATACAGCAAAGGTGTCAAAGGGGTTTTCAACGACTGGCTTGGCGGAGAAATAAGAATTAAGCGGCGACGATGCAGATGTTGTTCCGGTCGGCCAGGCCGACAGCCGCGTCGCGGTCGATGAGAAGAGTTTTTCCGGCTTCAATGCTCAAGCAGGCGGCTTTGACGCGGGCCATGGTGCGGATGGTCTGTGGGCCCACAACAGGAACGTCGAAGCGGTTGTCCTGGGCGGGTTTGGCGGTCTTGACCACCACGGCACCATTGCGCGCGATGGCGCCGCCGCGCGCGATGGCGTTGTCCGTGCCTTCCATGGCCTCAATGGCGACAATGGCCTTGTCCTTGACCACGACCGTCTGCCCGACGTCGATAGCTCCCATGAGTTTGGCGATGGTGAAACCGAATTCCATGTCCGCCAGTTCTAGCAGCGTCGGACCGCGGCGGGTCAATGTGCCTTGGGGGGCCAAATATTTCTTCAGCAGGAATGTTGAATCCAGCAAGGCCATGCCGTGTTCGCCCAATTTGCCGGCAACGGCGGAAAAAATGGTGTCGGCCTTGCGGTCTTTGAGGGCTTCCTCCAGGGAGGCGAATTCTTCGTCGAGAGCAAGGCGGGGATCAAAGAGATGATCGGGATCGACCTGACCGGCCATGATGACCTGCGTGACCCCCTTGTCCTTAAAATAGGAGATCATCTTTTTCATCTGTCCGACGTAAAAATAACGAAAATCGTCGGCGAACGCGGCCAAGAGCGGGGAGGTGTCCCCCCAGACCCCGGCGGCCACGACCTTGTAGCCCTGGTCTTTGGCGGCCCGGGCAAATAAAAAGGGGAACCGCCTGTTCCCCGCGATGAGGCCGATCATTTTTGTATCGCTCACCTACGAGATCCCCCGCTTGGAACTTTTAATGAACTCCAATAAACGCTGGATTTCCGGCACGCTCCCCATCTGTTGTTCAACCTGCGTGAGGGCATTGCCCCTGGCCAGCCCTGAATTAAAAAGAATTTTAAAAGCCCGACGCAAAGCCAAAGCCGTATCGGAAGGAATACCGGCGCGCTTGATCCCGATGGCATTCAAGCCCCTTAAGGTCGCGGGATTGCCGTCCACCATGGAAAAAGGCGGCACGTCCTGGTTCACCTTGGAACATCCCCCGATGATGGACATGTACCCGACGCGGGCGAATTGATGCACGCCGGAAAGGCCGCCGATGAGCGCGCGGTCCTCGATGGTCACATGGCCGGAGAGGCCGACATAATTGGCCAAAACACAGCCATCGCCGATACGGCAGTCATGGGCCACGTGGGAACAGGCCATGAACAGATTGTTATTGCCGATGGATGTCGTGCCCCCGCCCTCAACGGTCCCGGGGTTGGCGGTCACATACTCGCGGAAAATATTGTTCGCGCCGATCTTCAAGAACACCTGGTCTTTGCTGTTGTGTTTTTTGTCCTGCGGACGGCTGCCGATGACCGCGGCCGTGTACAACTGGCATTTTTCCCCTAAGGTCGTATGGCCTTCGACAACGCAATGGGCGCCGATGACGGTCCCATCCCCGATGGTGACAGGGCCTTCAATGACCGTATAAGGCCCGATGCTCACGTCCTTGCCCAGGCGGGCCTCACTAGCAACGATGGCGGTTGGATGAATGAAAGACATAACGTCAGGCCTGAAGGTAGGACGCGTCCGTGTACGAAAAAAGCATTTGGGCCTCGACCACGATCTCCCCGTCCACCTTGCCCGTGCCCTTGACACTCGCGGTGCGCTCGCGGTCGCGGATGATCTCGACTTCCATCAGCAGCTGGTCACCCGGGGAAACCACCCTGCGGAACTTGACCGCTTCAATGGCCATGAATAGCGCTACTTTACCACTGTGCAATCCGCTTGTCAAAACCACGACCCCGGCGGTCTGCGCCATGGCTTCCACCATCAAAACACCCGGCATCACCGGCTTGGCCGGAAAATGCCCCTGAAAAAACCCGTCGTTGATGGTGACGTTCTTGACGCCGATTCCGCGCTTGCCCTGCTGGACCTCAATGACGCGGTCCACCAGCAAGAACGGGTAACGGTGCGGCAGGATCTTCTGGATCTGGTCAATGTTAAAAACACGCCTGCCTGCCGGCAAGGCAGGTCCACCCGGCGGCAGTGAGGCGGGAACAAAAGCGGTCGCGGCGTATTTCTTGCGCTGGGCGTCGATCTTTCTGACAAGTTCGCGGTTCAAGGCATGCCCGCTTTTGGTCGCAACCACAGCCCCGCGCACGCCGTATCCCAGTAAAAACAGGTCCCCGACGATATCCAAGACCTTGTGCCGGGCGCACTCGTCGGGAAAACGCAATGAATTGTCCAATGGTCCGTCCCTGCCCATGACCAGGGTATTGCGCCGGTCGGCGCCTTTGCCCAGGCCCTTGGCCCGGATCTCTTCGGCTTCCTCTTGAAGACAAAATGTGCGGGCACCTGCCAACACGCGTTCAAAGGTCTCGGGATCAACGGACAACGTGAAAAACTGGGAACGCAAAGCCGGGTGGTCATAATCCAGCGTATAGGATACGCTGAATTCCGGCGCGGGCACGATGGCCAAAAACGCGTTCTTGTGGGCGACGATGATCGGTTCCCTGATCTCAAAGATCTCTTGGGGGGCGCTTTTCAGTTCAACGATCCCCGCTTTTTTAATGGCCACCGCGAAATCCAGACTGCTGCCGTCCAAACCCGGCACTTCAGGCCCGTCGATCGCGATGGTGACATTGTCCACGGACAACCCGCCCAAAGCGGCCAATAAATGTTCAACGGTCAATACCCTGGCCCTGTCGGTCTGCACAATGGTGCAGCGCGTGACCCCGGCGTCCATGACAGCCGACGACGGACAAACTTTGATGACCGGCTGCCCGGGCAGGTCAATGCGCACAAAACGCACGCCTTCCCCGGCCGCGGCAGGTTTTAAGGTGCACGCCACCTTCTGCCCGGTATGCAGCCCTGTGCCGGACAAAGTGACCGGCGATTGGATGGTGTGTTGGTTCATATCAACGGACCTTCTTTTCCAGGTCTTTGATCTTTTTCTTCAACTCTTTGATGGTCTTCGCATAATGGTCCAGCCGCTGGATATGGGCACGGGCCCGAAACGCGTCTTTGATGGGCTCTGCCGGCGACCCGAACACCTGTTCGCCCGCCTTGATGTCCTTGGTGACCCCGGACTGGGCCGTGACAATGGCCCCGTCGCCGATGGTCAAATGCCCGATGATACCGGCCTGGCCCGCCAAAATGACATGATGGCCGATCCGCGTGCTGCCCGAAATACCGGTCTGGGCCACGATCAAACAATGTTTACCGACAATGACATTGTGCGCGATCTGGACGAGATTGTCGATCTTGGTTCCCTCACCGATGACTGTCTTGTCAAAACGCGCGCGGTCGATGGTGACGTTGGAGCCGATCTCGACATCATCCTCGATGACGACCGTGCCCACCTGCGGCAATTTGACGTGTTTGCCCTCCACGGTCACGAAACCGTACCCGTCGGAACCGATGACGGCCCCGGGCTGGATGATGACCCGATCGCCCACCGTGATATGCTCGCGCAGGATGACCCCGGGATACAAAAGACAATTTTTCCCGACACAGGTCCCATGCCCGACATAACAATGGCCGTGCACGACCGTCCCCTCACCCAAAGACGCGCCGCTTTCCACGACCGTATAAGGGCCAAGGGCGACGCCTTGACCCAACAAGACGTCTTTGGCGACGAGGGCGGTCGGATGGATGCCTTTGGGAAAATGGCGGGAAGGATCGGGAAGGAGCCGCCGCATCACTTCGATGAAAGCCAGCGACGGGTTATCCACCCGTATAAAGATCTTCCCCGGCAAACCTGTCCCGCCTGTGGCGGGAACAACCTGCCGGGGAACGATAATGGCGCTGGCCTGGGTGGTTTCGGCCGAAGACGCGTACTTCCCATCGGCCAAAAAAGTGATGTCGCCTTTTTGCGCCTCTTCGATGCCGGCGCATCCGGTGATCAGGGCCTTCCCATCACCGATGGTCTCGCCGCCGACCCAGCGTGCGATATCGGCAACGGAATGGGGCATGGGCTTTGGTTATTTCTTTCCAGGATAACTGTCGTTAAGGCTTTTTAAGACCTTCTCGGTGAGGTTCATGCCCTGGTCCCCATAGACCAAAACGCGGTCGTTGAAGATCATGTCATAACCTTCCTTCTTGGCCATTTTGCTGACGTTCTTTTCGATCTCCAGCAGGATCTCGCGGACTTTCTCGTCGCGCTGTTTGGCCAATTCCGTCGTTTTTTGCTTGTTGAATTCAACGAGGTCGGCTTTTTGTTTATCGATGTCGACCTGCGTTTTCTGCTTTTCGGATTCTTTCAAAAGGGCCAGTTTGCCCTGGGCATCGCGGACCTTCTCGATCATCTTGTCGCGTTCCTTCTGGAATGCCTGGCTGTCTTTCTGCAGGACAGCGTCGGCATCCTTGGTCTTCTGATAATTATCGAAGATACGGCTTAAATCAACGAACGCGTACTTCATGTCCTTGGCCTGGGCCGAAGCCGCCATCGTCAAAGCGAACACCACCGTTAGAATAAAACATTTGACCGCTTTCATACACCCCTCCTGTTGTTTGTTTAAAAAATGCGGGCGGGACGACCCGTCAAAAACCACGGCTGACGCTGAAATAGAACTTGCCGCTTTTCTTGCCTTCACTGGGTTCTTTGTTCAAAGGAACGCCGTAATCCAGGTTGATGGGACCGATGGGGGTCTTGACCCGCAAGCCCAGACCGGTGCCGCTTTTGAGCCCTCCCGAGCCGTACTCCTTCACATGGCTCCAGACATTACCGGTATCAAAAAATACCGCGCCTTTAAGGACCTCGACAATGGGCACCGTGTACTCGACATTGCCGACGAACATGGCTTCACCGCCGATGGACTCATTGCTGCTGGGGTCCAAAGGCCCGACCCGGCGTTCATTGTAACCGCGGATGGAACGCGCGCCGCCGGCGAAATACCGCTCGAAAATAGGGACCTTGCTCGAATCGCCATAGGCCTTGACGATCCCGGTCCTGCCTCCCACCTGGAGGACCGTGACCAATTCGTTGAATTTGAATGGCACGTAATAACTGCCCTGGGTCTGCAAACGGTAGAAGTCCTTGTCCCCGCCCAAGAAACTGCCGGCCAGATCGGCATTGTTCTGGATGATCCATCCTTGCGTGGGGCTTAAGGTGCTGTCACGGTAATCGTGGGCCGTGGAAAAGCCCAGGGAGCTGATCACATTGGTCCCTTCTTCAGCAGCCAGGTCCGCGGAAACGCCGCCGGCCAGATTATTGATCTTGATCTGTTCCAGCCGAAAGGCCGACCCGACCGAGAAATGATCGTCAAACCTCTTGCCCAAACGGAGATCCCCGCCGGTACGTTTTTCATCGTAGGCGTAACCGGTGGTGCTGTCGCGTTTCTGCTGGGTAGCAAAGCCGTCAAAGCCCCCGGAAACCGGATAATCGAAAAGCCACGGCTCCGTAAAACTCACCACAATGTTCTGGCGGGTGGAACCCGTTTCCGCGCGTATGCGCAGGTCCTGGCCGCCGCCGGTGAACGTTGGCCATTTGGAAATGTCAAAATTCTTCTGCTCGACCTCGATGAAACCCACGAGCCGGTCAACCGTACTGTAACCGCCGCCGAAAGAGAAACTGCCGGTCTTGGCTTCCTTGACCTGCACGATCAGGTCCTTCTGGTCCGGTTTGTCGGTGTCTTCAATGTCGTAGCCCACGTCCTCAAAATACCCCAGGTCCTTGAGGCGGTCCTTGGACTTGCGCAGCTTCTTTCCGTCGAACTGGTCGCCGGGGTACATGCGCAGTTCCCGGCGGATGACGATGTCGCGGGTCTGGGTATTGCCCTGGATCTTGATCTTGTCGATATACGCTAAATTGCCTTCCTTAATATCCAGCCGGATGTCCACCTTGCCCGTACCGGTATTGAACGACGTGGACTCCTGCACATTGGCGGAAATGTAACCACGGTCGAAATAAGAATCGCGGATCCGGCCAGTGTCCTCGTCCAGTTTCTCGCGGCTGAACACCTTGCCCTGGCGCATGTTCTTGATATTGCTCTTGATCTCGTATTCGGAAACGGCCACATTGCCGCTAAAGACCACATCGCCGACATAATAACGCTTGCCTTCCTCAACCGTGATGACAACGTTGACCAGGCCCTTGTACAGGGGCTCGATCTTGTTGCCGGCCTTGGCGTCGATGTAACCGTTTTGCTCGTAAAAGGACTGGATACGGGTCATGTCTTCTTCCAAAACATCCTCTTTCAGGAACCCGGAATTGAACAGCCATGCCGGGCGGGATTTCATGACCTTGATGATGCGTTTGTCCGGATAGGCGGTGTTGCCGTACACGCCGATACGCTTGATCTTGACGCGATAGCCCTCGCGGATGATGAAATGCAGACTGGCCTTGTTGGTGGTTTCATCCACAAATGTCTCGACGTCCACGTCGACCTGGGTGAGGCCTTTCTTCTTATAAAGGTCCTCAATGGTATTGACATCGTCTTTGACCGTCTTATTGTCCAGGAACTTGTCTTTCCTGGTCTTCATCTTGCTTTCCAGATAGCGCGTGTTGAAATAGCGCAATTTGGAAAAGGTGATCTCTTCGACGATGGGCTTTTCTTTCAAAAGCACGATCACCTTATAACCGCCCTCATAATCCTCATGCTCGATCTTCACGTCGGCGAAATGGCCGGTATTGTACAGCCGCTTGAGGTCATCGCTGACCACGTTCTCCAGATATTCCTGGCCCACGCGTATTTTGATCTTCGCCAGGACCTGGGCGATCCCGATGGACTTGTTGCCGCGGATATCAATGGCTTTGACGATCTTGACGGGGGCGGTGGGGTTCTGAGTGGGAGCATCCTGCGTAACTTCTTGGGCCCAGAGGACATGAACGCCGACGAAAAAACAAAAAGCGAAGGCGCAAACAAAAATAAACAAAATATTTTTACGCACGATTTTGATTATAGGGTTTGGGGTTGGCCGTGTCAATGGACAAAAAGTTTTTGTGAAGATCATTGGTGATGGACGGTTTCCAAATTGGCGAATTTGACGAATTCCTTGAAGAATTTCAACTTGAGGGACCCTGTCGGGCCGTTGCGCTGTTTGGCGATGATGGCTTCCGCGATGCCCTGGTTTTCCGGGGTGGGGTTATACTGTTCCTCCCGTATGAGGAGCACCACCACGTCCGCGTCCTGCTCAATGGCCCCGGATTCGCGCAGGTCCGACAACTGGGGCCTGTGGTCCTGCCGGCTTTCCACCGCGCGCGACAACTGGCTGATGGC
>JACPXN010000080.1 GCA_016196515.1 Candidatus Omnitrophota bacterium
CCTGCGGGCCCTGGTGGCGGACCGTCCAGAGCCGATTTTGTTGATCTTGGGGCCCCAAAAATTGAGGGTCGCGGCGTATACGGACCCCGCCCAAGAGGAGACCCAAGAGAGCCCTTGACTATACCCCGCCTTGATTGTATAATCCCCCATTCTAAAAAAAGATAAAAGTCAACGGGAGGAAGGTTAAGTTGGTCATTGTTAAAGAGAGGAAGACCGAAGTCATCAACCGGTTCAAGACCCACGCGAAAGATACGGGCTCGGCCCCGGTGCAGGTCGCGGTCCTGACCGAACAGATCAATCTGCTCAATGAGCATTTCAAGACCCACAAAAAGGACTTCCATTCCCGCCGCGGGCTTTTGATGCTGATCGGAAAGCGCCGCCGTCTTTTGGAATATCTCCAGAAGACAGACCCCAAAAAATACGAAGAAACCATCAATAAGCTGGATCTACGCAAGTAGCCGGCTTTATAACGCAAAGGATTTTTATGTTGACGGCGCGAGTTCAGACCGCCTTCGGCGGTCAAACATTAACGATTGAATCCGGTAAACTGGCCAAACAGGCCAATGGTTCTGTCACTGTCACCGTCGGCGGCACCATTGTCCTGGTCACGGCCTGCATGGCCAAAAATCCCAGGGAGGGTTTTGATTTTTTTCCCCTGACGGTTGAGTATCAGGAAAAGACCTATTCCGCGGGGAGAATTCCCGGCGGTTTTTTTAAACGCGAAGGCCGTCCCACGGAAAAAGAAGTTTTGACCTCCCGCGTCATTGACCGGCCCATCCGGCCCCTGTTCCCGGAGGGCTGCCGCAACGAGGTGCAGGTGGTGGCCACCGTGTTGAGCCATGACGGGGAAAATGACGCGGACGTTCTGGCCATGATCGGCGCTTCCGCAGCCCTCACCATTTCCGACATCCCCTTTGACGGCCCCATCGGTGCTGCGCGCGTGGGCCTCATCGACGGCCAATTGGTCGCCAATCCAACCTATGAAGAGCGTCAGTCCGGATCCATGGACTTGGTCGTTGCCGGCTGGGGCGACGGCATCGTGATGATCGAAGGCGAAGCAAGCCAGGTGCCCGAAGCCAAGGTCGTGGAAGGCCTCAAATTTGCTTTGGCCGCTTTAAAGTCCACCAAGGACATTCAGTTGGAATTACAAAAGAAGATCGGTAAGCCTAAGGTCGAAGTGAAATTAAAAATGCCCAGCGCTTCCTTCGTTGCCAAGCTCCGCTCTTTGGCCATGGGGCGTCTGGAAGAAATTTATAAAGGCACGGCGGACAAAGGCGAACGCGAAGATGCCGTTGGCGCGCTGGCGGAGCATTTGGCCGCTGATCTGACGGTCTATGCCGATTGCGCCGAGGAAGGCCAGGAGATCAGCGCTTCTGATGTGGCCGGGGTGTTCGAACAATTGCAGTATGAAGTGATCCGCGGCAATGTCTTTAATAAAAAATTGCGTGCCGATGGCAGGGGACCCAAGGACATCCGCGACATTTCCTGCGAAGCCGGTGTTTTGCCGCGTACCCACGGGTCGGGCCTGTTCACCCGCGGGCAGACGCAGAGTTTGGGCATCGTCACCCTGGGAACCAAGGACGACGAGCAGTTGGTGGAGGCCCTGGACGGCACGACGTACAAGACCTTTTTGCTTCATTACAATTTTCCGTCTTTCAGCGTGGGAGAGACCAAGCCCATGCGCTCGCCGGGTCGCCGCGAGATCGGCCACGGGGTTTTGGCGCATAAAGCGCTCAAAGCCGTGCTTCCCTCGAAAGACGAATTTCCTTACACCATCCGCGTTGTTTCCGAAATTCTCGAATCCAACGGTTCCTCGAGCATGGCGAGTGTCTGCGCCGGCTCTCTGGCCTTGATGGACGCGGGCGTGCCCATCACGGACGCGGTGGCCGGGATCTCCGTCGGTCTTATTTCCGACACGAAACACGCGGTGCTGATCACCGACATCATGGGTTTGGAAGACCATTTCGGCGACATGGATTTCAAGGTCGCGGGCACCCGCAGCGGGGTCACGGCCATCCAGCTGGACCTCAAGATCAAGAAATTGAACATGGACTTGGTCGAGCGTGCCGTGGCACAGGCCAAGGAAGCCCGGATGGTCATTTTGGACAAGATGCAGGCGGTGTTGCCTAAGCCGCGGCCTGAAATGTCGCCGTACGCGCCGCGCATCGTGACGGTCCAGATCCCGCAGGACAAGATCGGCGAGATCATCGGGCCGGGCGGCAAGAACATCCGCCGGATGATCGAGGAAAGCGGTGTCACATCCATTGATATCGAGGAAG
>JACPXN010000088.1 GCA_016196515.1 Candidatus Omnitrophota bacterium
CCCATGGTCACCCACATGATCGCCATCGGGGAGAAGTCCGGGCAAATGGAAAAAATGCTGGCCAAGGTGGCGGAATTTTATGATGACCAGGTGGACATCGCCGTGGACGGCATGACAAAACTCATTGAGCCGCTCATCATCGGCCTCCTGGGGATCGTGGTGGGTTTTATCGTGGTAGCGCTTTTTATGCCCATTTTAAATATAGCGTCGGCGTTAAAATGAAAAACGGCATGTTCACCATGTTGGGGCTGGCAACGGTAAATATTTTGGGGACATCTTTGCAAAACGTTTTTTATTGTGGTATGGTAATAGTGCAGGAGCAAGACCATGTTGATGCGGTGGTATTTTGACGCCGTAGAAAGGAGGTCCGTGTTTTTAGGAGTTTAATCTGGGCTTGACGTTTTAAGCGAGGCTGAAAAGGCGAGGATTGAAAGCGTCATTATTCATTCTTTTTTTCCGTCCGCAGCTTGCGCTTAAAAGCCCCAACCCAAGGAGCAAGACCATGTGTACGCGATTATCCAGAAAATCAAAAGGTTTTACTTTAGTTGAGATCATGATCGTTGTTGCGATCATCGCCCTTTTGGCCTCCATCGCTATTCCGAATTTGCTGCGGGCCAAAATTTCGGCGAATGATGCTTTGGCCAAAGCCACGCTGCGCTCCATCTCGACGGCGTCCGAGGCCTATGCCACGACCAACAACGGTTCGTATCCGGGCGCGATCACCTCGCTGACGGGCGCGACACCTCCGTACCTTAACGCGGCGTACTGCGGCTCAACCCTCTCGGGGTACACGTATGCCTGCGGCATGGCTTCCACCGGCTATACGGTCACAGCGACCCCGTCAACGGTGGGCACGACCGGTACGACCACATACACTATGACGACGGGTGGTATTTTGACGCCGTAATGGTGTCTGGGGATGGTTTTGAAAAAAGGGGACACTCATTGTGTCCCCTTTTTATTGACTCAAACGAAATGTTTGAGTCATCCTGAGCCAGCCGGCGAAGGATCTAAAGGTAACATTTTTTCTTTTTTAAGCATAATCCCCCATGAATCTGTTAAAATGATCGCAATGGATTTTAAGTCCCTCTTTAATCAATATTTAGAAGTCATCAACCGTTTTGTTCCTCGCCCCCAACAAGTTCCGGTTTTGGGTATTGACATAGGGACCAGCACGGTCAGGGCCGTGGAGATCGGCCGTGCAGGCCCCGCCATAGGCGGGGCAGGCGCTGGTTTCGAGATACGGTTGTGGGCCCTCGAAGGGATCCAGGGTGGGGACGTCAAGGCCGCCCTTTCCCGACTGCTCGAAAAGATCCACTACACGGGCCAGACCCTGGTCACTTCGGTTTCCGGCAAAGGGACCCTGATCCGTTATATCGACATGCCCCGCATGCCCCTGGATGACCTGCGCAGGTCTTTCGTTTACGATCTGGACAAATATTTTCCCTTCGACCCGCAAAGCATTTACACCGACTGTTTCATCCTGGACTCTTCCAATGCACAGAAGCGCATGTCCGTTTTGGTGGTCGCGGTGAAAAAGGAGATCATCGACGAGCGGTTAAAACTGTTCAAGGACCTGGGGCTGAAACTCGAACATATCACCACCGACACCGTTGCCATGGTCAATGCGTTCACGCGGCTGGGGCCGCACCCCGGCCCCGCCGATGGCCCCGCCTTTGGCGGGGACAGCGGGGCCAAAGCGATCCTGGACATCGGTGAGGACGTGAGCAATTTGATCATCCTCAAGGACCTGTCCCCGCGGTTCACCAGGGACATTTTTGTCGGCGGCCGGGAGATGACCAAACAGATCGCCCACGTTTTTGGCGTGGACGAATCCAAGGCCGAGGGGATGAAAAAAGCCCCGGGCGAAGGCTCGGACGCGATCGTGGCCGCCTGCGAGGGGTCCATTGCCAGCCTGATCGAGGAGATCCGCCTGTCTTTGGATTATTTCATGACGGAGAAAAATATCCAGGTGGGCGAGTTCTTCCTGCTGGGAGGAGGGTCTTTGCTCAAAGGGATCGAAGGGGTGTTTGAAAAAAATTTAGGGATACCCGTCAAGATCTGGGACCCGGTGACGGGCCTGCCTGCCGGACAGGCAGGCCTGCGGTTGAGTCCGTTGCTGACATCGTCTGATATCCATTTGCCTTCGTCCCAGTTGGGAGTGGCCATCGGTCTGGGGTTAAGCGAGATATGATCGTCATTAATCTGGTCCCGGAACATTTAAGGAAAAGGTCCGCCAGGGGCGCTTCGTCCCTTATAGGTCTGGATATTCCCCGGGAAGTCCTTTTGGGTGTCGGTGGGGCGTTCATTGCGTTTTTGGTCGTTGCGCACGTATTGTTGCTGGCAGCCCAAAGCGTACAGGGCATGAGCTTGGGGCTGGCCAAAGCCAGTTGGGGAAGACTTTTGCCTGACCGCAACCGCATCGACGTCCTCGGGACGGAATTGAGGGGTCTAAGGAAGAAAGTGACAACCATCACCGGCATCGCTTCTGCCGGGACCAGTCCGTGGTCGAGGAAGATGAACGCCTTGGGTGATGCGTTGCCCAAAGGCGTGTGGCTTAAAAAGATCAACTTGGACAGCGGGACTCTGACGCTGGAGGGCAGCGCTTTTTCCAAGACGCAGAGCGAGATCGTTACCATCGGGAATTTCGTTGCCGGCCTTAAGAAAGAAGGGGCGTTCGCGGACGATTTTTCTTCGATTGAGGTGCGGTCCATCCAGAGGGGCAAGCGGGGGCCCACGGAAGTGGTCGATTTTGTCATCACGGCCAAATTGAAATGAAGATCAGCGTCCAGGACATCATGCGCAGCATCAACAGGGCGGACATCAAGGTCCGTTACGGTATTTTCGCCGGGATCTTGCTGGCCGCCTTCGCTTTGGATTATTTTTTGCTGATGGGCCCCCAGATACGTTCCCTGAAAGGGTTGGCGGAGGCGGCCAAGACCGCGTCCGCAGATATCCAGAGGGTCAGCCATGATCTGCAGAGGATACAGCAGATCAAGGATGGTTTGAATAGTTCCCGCGCCGAGCTGGAAGCCATGAGCCTGAAGATCCGTTCCCCGCAGGAAGTGCCGCTCATCCTCGAGGAGATATCCCGCACGGCCAATCAATTCAATGTCAAAATAGACCAGCTCAAGCCCATGCCGGAATCGCAGGAGACCCTCATCAGCACGCCGGAAGGAAAATATTACGCCCTGCCTATTGTTATCAAGGCCGTTTGCGGGTATCATATGTTCGGACATTTCTTGAATACTCTGGAATCCGGTCATTTATTTTTCATCCTGCGCGATTGGCATATGGAAGCCGGTCCCCAGGACGTTAAAGGGCTTTTGGTGCAGGCAACCCTGAAAGTGATATTAACGGAAAAGCCCGGAAAGCCATGAGGAAATTCATTGTTTTGCTGTACGTTTGCATTGTTCCGGCTGTTTTTGCCTCCGCCGACGGTGGGGCGTTTGTCTATGACGATCATGGCCGGCGCGACCCGTTTATGCCGCAGGTTTCCGCGGCAGGGGCCGTGATCACGTACGAGGCGGATTTGACGGCGGGCGATATGGTTTTGGAGGGAATCGTGGCGGACGCGCAAGGCAATAATGTGGCTGTTATTAACGGCAAGATCGTCAAACAGGGAGATAGGATCGGACTTTATGCGGTGGCCGCGGTGCGGCCGGATGACGTGGAATTGGTCAAGGACGACCAACGGTTCACCGTAAAATTGAAAAAAGGGGGAAGGTGATGCGTTCATTGATCTGTGCCGCGGCATTTGCCCTTGTTGTTGCGTGGACATTACCCGGACAGACCCAGGGCCAGCAGGCCCCGCCTGCCCCGCCTGCGGCGGGGCCTGTCGGCGGGGCAGGGGCGTCCGTGCCGGCTGTTCCTCCGGCGCTTGTTGTGGTCGTGCCGTCGGAAAACGGGCTGGTGTCTCTGGATTTTCAGGACGCGGATATCCGCAATGTCCTCAAGGTGCTTTCTTATAAGAGCGGGGTCAACATCGTGGCCGGCCCCGAGGTGACGGGGGTGATCACCATCCAGTTGACAGATGTGCCGTGGCAAAAAGCGCTGGACGTGATCCTGGCGACCTACGGCTATGGGTATGATCGCAAAGGCAATATCATCACCGTCACCACCATTCAAAATCTTAAGAAACGCAGGGAGGACAATCAAACGCTCCAGGACCAGGAACCGCTGGTGACCAAGACCTATAGTTTGAATTTTGCCAAGGCCTCGGAGGTGGTGGAATCCATCAACAAGATCAAGACCGGCCGCGGCAATATCAATTTTGACCAGCGCACCAACGTGCTCATTGTCCGTGATGTGGCCGGTAATATAGAACTTTTGGACGGCGTCATCAGGACCTTGGACAGCGTGACCCCGCAGGTTTTGATCGAAGCCAAGGTGGTGGAGACAACCTTAAGCAACACCGAGAATCTGGGGATCACTTGGGCGGTCGGAGGGACCGCCACCGGTGCGCAGCATTCGACGAGTTTTCCTTTCACCCAAGAGACCAATAAGCTGATCCCTTCCGGTGCTACGGTGAGCAGCAACACTTTTAAATACGGGACCCTGGATGCCTCCGGGCTTTCGGCCACGCTGGAAATGCTCCATAAGCGCACGGACACCAATATCCTTTCGAGCCCGAGCATCGTGACGCTGGACAATAACACGGCCAAGATCGTCATCGGGAGCCAGTACCCCATTCCGCAGTACACCTACAACAGTGACCAGGCCAAGTTGCAGTTGTCGGGCTGGAATTATATGGATATCGGGATCATTTTTGAGGTCACACCGCACGTGAACAATGCGGGTCTGGTCACCCTGGACCTGCAGCCGACCATTACGGCGATCACGGATTACGTGCTGGTGGACCCGGCGGCAACGGCCAAGGTGCCGGTTTTGAGCACCGAACAGGCTAAGACCAAGGTTATGATTTTAGACGGGCAGACTTTAGTCATCGCGGGATTGATCAAGAACAAGACGTCGTTCACCAAGAGGAAGGTGCCGTTGTTGGGCGATATTCCGGTCATCGGCGAGATCTTCAGGAAAAAAGAGGACCAGACCGACAAGACCGAACTTCTGATATTCTTGACCCCGCACATCATCACGGCGAATA
>JACPXN010000089.1 GCA_016196515.1 Candidatus Omnitrophota bacterium
AATTCTGGCGATGGACTTCTATGATCTTTGTCACATCGGCCTTGTCCTTCGCAGGAACCGAATTGACTATCTTTTCCTCTAGCGCTTTCGACACTTCGCCGGTTATGGATAAAATTATCCCGTCATTCGTTTTTTGAAGGTTGACCTTGGATCTCTCCTGATCATCCAATAAACCCAGATTTGGAGATGAATCTAATTTGATTTGAATAGCGCTCTGGGGTTGAGTTGTTTCGGCAGAGCAGAACAATTCCCCAACATCCGGTTTAATGAACTGCTGGGCTTCCTGCTCATCAAAACCCATACTCACCAGACGGTCGTGCAATTGGGCCACAGCTCTGGGCCAAGATACGGAGGAAACGTGCGCATATGCCCTGTTTAATTCTTCTTGTTGACGTCGTTGGGCATATGGCATACGCAATACTCTCCCAAGGATCTGTTCCACGTCCTTTTTGGAATGAACATGCGCAACTGAACAAAAGACGTAGGCAAACGGACAGTCCCACCCTTCTTTCAATGCTTGAACGGTAATGACAAATTCAATCGGACAATCGGGAGCAAGTAAATTAATGCCTTCCAGTTCCTTCTGGTCCCCGGTTGCAATGGCAATTTTGGACCGGTCAATTTTTTCTTCCTCAGTCAAATATCGTTCAACAACATCCACAGGAACGTCTTCATCTTTGTCTTCCGCCTGTATCAATACAATGGGTCTTATAAAATCCTTGTCTTTCCCGACAAATTCCGCCAATTTCTTTCTTGTATCCACGCTGCTGCTGACCGCTGCCTGCCAGGTCTTATGTTCCGTAAGAATGATCGGCAACTTGATCATTTCCGCTGATTTCAATTCAGCGGCAGAAACGCTATGTAAAACGTTACTATTGGCCGCCGGTGTGGCTGTAAATTCAATGATGCATGAAGGATCAACTCGCCTTAAAACTTCCATGCTCAGGGACGTGGTAGCGTTATGTGCTTCATCAATAATGACCAGTGGTCGGACAAGCGCCAGAATGTTGCGAAATGAAAACTTGATCTTGTCTTTGTTGGGACCTTCTTCGGTTCGTTCCAAATTCGGTATGTTCTCGGCAACTTTACTGAAATGCGGCTCCAGGTTCTCATTGTGCGCATAAACCCGGCGCCCTTCGGTATTATCCACCCGCAAAGTGGCCAACGTGCCGATAACAATGCAAAGGTTATTGGCAATATCGTGAGGGCGTAATTGTTCAAAATCGGCGATATCTAAAACTCTGACCCTTCCCTCAAAGGCGTTATCCAGGATTTCGCGGTTAGAATGAGATGGGTCAAGCAGCGTTTGCAGAGTTTGTTCTCTGATGGCATTCGTCGGTACAAGCCATAAGACCAACGGATAATCCTGTTCAAGCCAGGCATCGGAAGCGACACCGATGCTGTGAGCAGCAAGCAGGGTTTTCCCTCCCCCCGTTGGCAAACGCAAACAGGAATAAGGGATATTCTCCAATCCTTCAATGGGCTGGTAGTAGTTGGCGTATCTCTGTGTGCTTTTCCGTGATCGCTGTTCAAAAGATTGTCGCGAACCGACCAGATGGGCATTCTCCAGAAAATCCCGAAGAATATTGAGAGTCGTTTCCTGATAGTTTTTGAGTTTAAGCATGCTCAATACGCCCGGACATCGTAAGGGATTTGTTTGAACGTGATGTTTTGCTTTTTAAGCTGTGCATGGCCGATGGTTGTTAATTCACCATAGATCACTTTTGGGCCTTTAAAGGGTGGTATGTTTTTCAGAATCCTGCTTGTCAAAACATTCCCCCCATCCGGTTTCTTGTCTCCAAGAATCCCGTTAAAAAGTAAATAATAAGCAGTGCCGTTGCGTGTCCCGATCAAGGGGGAGCTTTTGACCTTGGGGGCGGGCGTTTTGGTTTCAGTGAACCATACATGCGTTGCCAAGGTCTTGAAGCGTATATTTTTATTGATCAACCCGTTTTCGTCAAATATGGGATTGCCCAATCTATAAAACCGAAAGCCGCCTCCGCCTTTCCAGTTGACGGCCTCTGAAATCCCACCCTGCTCGCCGTCAACGACCTTTTTGAGGCGCGGGATACAATGCGTGACCGCATGCTCACCGATTTCAATACCTATATAACGACGATTCATTTTATGGGCAACGGCAGCAGTTGTTGCAGAACCTAAAAAAGAATCTAAGACTATGTCCTTTTCTCTACTCGTTGCTATTGAAAAAATTCTATAAATCAATCTTTCGGGCTTCGGTGTTGAAAAAACACTCTGGTCATTAAAACTCTTAACCTCTTGTTTAGCTTCCTGATTATCTCCAACCTCATCTTTAAGCCATAACGTTGTGGGAACGAGACCATCTTGAACTTCTGACAAAAATCTTTTATAACGAGGTATGTTGTTCCCTGTTGGACCAAAATAAATTCGGTTATCTTTAATCAATTCCTGAAATTTTTCCTTGGAGAAACGCCAACTTGTTCCACGAGGAGGTAACACTTTCTTGCCACCGGGAGTGACCAGTTCATAGTACGTCTTCTCGCTCGGCGTCTTGGCATGACACGGCCCAGAGGCCCAAGGACCCCTCGAGTCTTTATCGAGATTACTATAATTCTTTATGGAATCTTCCGGCCTTGAAAGTAAATTTCTTTTCCAACCCTCTTTATTCTTTGCAAAAACTAGAATAAAATCGTGATTATCTGAAAGCCACCGGGCATCATTGCTTCTGGTATGTTTCTTTTGCCAAATTATTGAGGCAACAAAATTCTTTCTACCAAAGACCTCATCCATAATGACCTTAAGATAGTGAGCCTCGGAGTCATCCACCGAGATCCATATCGACCCGTCCTCTTTCAACAGATCCCTCAACAATTCCAAGCGCGGGTACATCATGGTCAACCATGTCGAATGCTCCAGATTATCATCGTAATGCTCGAACGCACTGCGGGTATTATAAGGCGGATCAATATAGACGCATTTCACCTGCCCGGCATAATAAGGCAGCAGGGCCTTTAGGGCGTCCAGATTGTCCCCCTGGATGAGCATGTTCGGGGTGTTTTCGTCTCCGTAAGACAATTTGGGGTCTGCTTCCAACAAACGATAGGGGGCCACAGAGGCCAGCCGGATCGCAGCGTCTCTGTTAAGCCAATTTAGAGTGGGCATGCCGTAGGGTCAAAACTCCTGCTTCTGGGTAAAACTATAGTATTTATTATTGCCGACAATGATGTGGTCCACCAGTTGTAACCCCAATATTCTAACAGTTTGAAGCAATTCTTGTGTGAATTTTATATCATCTTGGCTGGGGATGGTCTCCCCCGATGGATGGTTATGCGCGCAGATGATGGACACAGCATAATGCTGGAGGGCTTTGTGCATGATCTCCCTGATAATGGGATTTGCGCCGTTGACGGTGCCTTCCGTGATGTCTAGGACCTCGATCACGCGGTTCTGGGCGTTGAGACAAATGACTTTGAAAACCTCCACTTTAAGATCGCGCATGCGGGGCATCAGCAGGTCGGCGGCGTCTTTGGCATTTTTGATCTGCGGGCGGTCTTCCTTGATCTCTTCTTCGCGCAGGCGCCGGCCGATCTCAATGGCGGCCTTGATTTGGGCGGTCTTGGCCTGTCCCAGACCCTTGAATTCCCGCCAACTGCGCGCGTCGGCATGGCTCATGGCGCGAAAAGAGCCGAAACGCTCCAGGATGCTGCGTGCCAGGTCAACGGCGCTTTGGCCCTTGATGCCGGTATGCAACAAGATGGCAAGGAGTTCGGCGTTGCTCAAGGCCTTTTCGCCGTGTTTGAGTAGTTTTTCCCGCGGGCGGTCGTCCACGGGCCATTGGGCGATGGAATTATTCTTCATAAGGCCTCCTCCATTTATCGAATCGTCCGGCCGGCAGCTTGTTTACTCTTTTGTCCCGTTATCAATTGCGAAACAGGTTGTTTCGCATGTGGATTCCCGCTTGCGCGGGAATGACAATCCACAACAAAACCTATTTTTGTCCTCTTGTAACTGTCTCCAGGCCCGAGCTCCTGCCTAGGCTCCGGCACGGCCATCAGCCGTCTAATCGCATCAAATATATGGATAATCTTTTCGTCGTGATCGCCGAATTTACGCTCCAGATCTTCGATCTTACGGGCCAAGTCCTTGTGGGAAAGTATCATTTCTTTCAGCCTTAGAAAGACCCGCATGATCTGAATATTCACTTGAACAGCTCTTTTTGACTTCAGTACGCTGGAAAGCATGGCTACGCCCTGTTCCGTAAACACAAAAGGTAAATATTTGACGTGTTGCCCTCTCTTTAAGGTTCCAAATTGGAACCTTAAAGAATCGTACTCTTCCTTACTTAGCCGAAACATAAAATCTTCCGGGAAGCGGTCCATGTTACGATGAACCGCCTTATTAAGATTCTTTGTAAGCACACCGTACATCTGCGCCAAATCTTGATCAAGCATGACTTTATGCCCCCTAATCAGATAGATCTTACTCTGAATGATCTCGATTGGCACAAGACTACCCTGTTTTGCTTTTTGCGGCATGAAATACCCCCTTGAAGAGTTAGAAATTTCTGGAATAAATGAATGCGGACTGCGTTTAATCGGGGAAGTTTGAACTGACTGCGTTCCGATCGGGGATATCGGAAAAACTGCCTGATGATGTTACTGTATCACAAACGATAAATTGGCGCAACAACCTGTCTTTAAGAAGGGCGTTTGATGCTTAAAATTTTATATTTGAGCGTCCCGGCCGGGACTTTTAACTCCACGGTTTCTTTGGCCTTATGGCCCAAAAGCCCTTTGCCGATGGGGGAAAACACCGAGATCTTGTTCTCCTCGTAACTCGCCTCTTCCGGGGACACCAGCATGTAGGTCATTTTCTCGCCGCTGTCTAAGTCTTCCAGCGCCACGATGGCACCGATGAACACCTTGTCGGAAGGGATCTTCTCGTTCTCGATGATGCGCCCATTGGCCAGTTTCGCCTCCAGCTCGGCGATCCGCAGCTCATTCTGGGCCTGCGCTTCCTTGGCCGCGTCGTATTCGGCGTTCTCGGAAATGTCGCCCTGCGCGCGCGCCTCGCCGATCGCTTTGGCGATCTTGCGGCGTTCAACGGACTTGAGGGTCTCGAGCTGTTTTTGCAGTTTATGAAAACCCTCACGGGTCAAATAAACTTCGTTGGCCATATCTTTGTCCTTATCCTGCTACGCGGCAAAATTTTCATTTGGCCGCTACGCAGGATGAATTCCCCCGCCTAAGGCGGGGTCATTCACATCGCCTCAATGGCTTTGACCATGATCGGCAGCACCGCTTGCGCTTCATCCTTGTTCAAACGGCCGAGTTTGGTGAAACTCCATTTTCCGTCGAGAAGGTTTTCGCGGGTGATCTGCAGTTTCTTGGGCGCGCCGTTATAGGAAAAAACCCCGACCGTAACGCGGGTGTTCTCAAAATCGATCACTTCTTTGAATGTGGCAACGTCTAAACCGGCATCGTAAGGCATGAGTCCTCCTGATTTTTAAGTTAACCCGGGTATGTTCAAACCGGGCGTATTGCGCATCTTGTTGGCGGCCGCCTGCTGGGACTTTTTGACCGCGGTGTTGATGCTGCGTAAAAGGTCCATCTGAAGGCGGTTCTTGTTGCCAGCGTTCAAAAGCCCCGCGTCGATATCCACCGACTGGAAGACCTGGGCGCCGTTGATAACGACCTTAATGCCGCGCACATCGCTGACCTCAATGATGACGGCTCCCAGTTCTTTCTTGAGCTTGTCGGCCTGTTTCCTTAACTCCATCATCTGCTTGATCTTGTCAAACATGTCGTCTCCCTGCCTGCCGGCAGGCAGGCTTAAAAAATATCTTTCTCTTATACATTAAAGCAAATACTTTTGCAAGAAATAACCCCTACACCATACGCATGGCCAGGTCATGCAGGGTCCTGACCAAGAACGACTGCAAAAAAATGATGCCCAAAAACGCCAAGATCGGAGAAATATCAAAGGGCATGGGCGGCAAAAACCGGCGCAGGGGTTCAAGCACCGGTTCCGTCACCCGATGCACGAATTGCACGATAGAATTGAACGGATCCGGGTTGACCCAGCTGATGATCGCCCGAAAAAGGATGAGCCAGTAAAAGACTGTCAGGACGATGTCCACAAGGACCGCCAACGCGTGTATGAAATTTGCCAGGACGAACATGCAACCTCCTTTTGAGATCCCTCGCTTCGCTCGGGATAAATTCGCACCTGCAAGTTATGCCGCTGCGCTCCATAACTTGCGTGCTCATTTAAAAAATCTTGAACAGGTCTCCCTCGACGAATTTCTGCTCAAAACGGTTCATCATCCGCCTGGCCTTGCGGGAAATGTATTTCCATTCGTTCATGACCCGGTTGACGTCCTCGCTCGTCTTTTGCAGGGAAACCGCGGTGCGGGTGATGACCCCGGCCATGTCCTCGACGTCCAGGGGGTCTTCCCCGATGATGGGCGCGGTCATGTCAAAGACCTTACGGGTGCGGTCTTCGCTGATCTCAATGAGTTTCTGCCCCAGCACCCCCTCGGTCTTGATGCTCACCCGGGAGCATTTGCGAAACTGCGATTCGTATTTCTTGAAGATGTCCATGACGACCTTCAAACTGCGGCCTTCAACGGGGTCATCGAGGAAATCCGTGGACCCGACGATGCCCACGTTGACCCCGGAAATACGGATGGGCGCGCCGTCGACCAACCCCCCCACCTGGTTAAAAAGCACAATGACCTTGAACTTCGGCTGGGCCAGGCCGCGGTCAATGCCGATAAAAAAGACGCTGACGGCAACAAGGACCAGGCCCGCCGTAAAAAAAAGTCCCGCCGCTATTTTCTTGACGCTGTTTTTGTCCATAACGTTCTCCGTTTGGTGCGGCGCCTAAACTCTCAAGAATTCCCGCACGAACCCTTCCTGATGAACGCGCATGGCCTGGGGCGTGCCCACGGCCACGATGCGGCTTTCGTTCAAAAGGATCAGCCGGTCGGCGATGCGCAAAGAATTGTCAATGTCATGCGAGGTGATGACGGTCGTGGAGCCGATCTTTTTGGCCACACAACGGATCAGGTCCGAAATATCGCGGCTGCGGATGGGGTCCAGACCCGACGTGGGCTCGTCGCACAACAGGATCTTGGCCCCCAAAACGATCGCGCGCGCCAGACCCGCCCGTTTTTTCATGCCACCGCTCAACTGCGCCGGAAATTTCCGATCGGCATCCTGCAAGCCCACCAGTTTAAGCACCTCACGGACCTTGTCCGCGATGGCCGGGCCGCTTAAAGACGTGTGCTCCCTTAAAGGAAAAGCGACATTGTCAAAAACATCCATGAAATCGTACAGCGCGCCCTCCTGGAACAGATAACCCATGGATTTGCGTACCCGCAGCAACCCTTCCTCGGACAATGAGGTGATGTCCACACCGTCGATGAGGACCCGTCCTTGGTCGGGAGCGATGAGCCCGATCAAATGTTTGAGCAAAACCGTCTTTCCCACACCGCTGGAGCCCAGCAAGACCACGATCTCACCGGAGGCGATATCAAAAGTGATGTCCTCCAGGACATGTTCCCCGGCAAAACTTTTGCAAACGCCTTGGACTTTAATCATTGGGCCAACGCTCATAATAACGGAATTTGTCCCTGGCGAACTTGGTATAAAGACGGTCATACGGTTTTGTGTCGATCTTGTCCACGAAGATCTGCGTGCCCTTGTACTCCCCGACCACCGTGACCTCGGGATCCATCAGGATCTCAACGTCATTCACGGGAAACCATTTCTGCCCCCCGTACTCAATGGGTTCGCCGTTGCGGATCCACTGCGCCTCGACGACAGAATACGGATAACTCTGTATCTGTCCGTTATTGTTGCCCGTACGGCCGTTGACGCAGCCCGCGGCAAAAACGACGCTCAATAAAGACAGGGCGAAGATCAAACCTAAACGCATACATTTACCCCCAGATGGTCAGGATGATTTTTGTCAAAACAACGTCGGAAATGATGACGGCGATATAGGAATAGGCAACGGCCCTGGTCGTGAACTGGCCGACCCCCATCGCCCCGCCTTTAGTATAAAAACCATGGTAACAGCAGACCCATCCGATGATCGCCGAAAAAAAGAAGACCTTGATGAGCCCGCTGAAAAAATCCACGTAATCCACCGCCTCCATGGTCTGATGCACGTAAAAGGCCCCGGGGATATGCGCCTGGCTGACAGCGATCACATAACCGCCGAAGATCCCCACGATCTCCGAAATAACGACCAGCACCGGCAATACCAAAACGCAGGCCAAAAACCGCGGCACCACCAGGAATTCGACGGGGTTGACACCCAAAGCGCGCGTGGCCTGGATCTGTTCATGGGTGTTCATGGTGCCCAGTTCCGCCGTTATGCCGGCTCCCGCCTTGCCGGAAAAAATGAGCGAAGTGAACACGGGGCTCAATTCGCGCAACAAAGACAGGGCCACCAGCCGGGCGACGAATTCCTTGGCCCCAAACCTCTGCAGGGTGATGGCCGCCTGCAGGGCCAAAACCATGCCGGAAGCGAAAGACGTCAAAATGACGATGACGATGGACTGCACGCCCTGGGCGTACATCTGGTTTAAAACCTCGTTGAAACGCACCTTGCCCCGGCCGATGACGCGCAGGACCTCGCCCAAAAAGAAAATGGCCTCCCCCATGTGGGTCAAACGTGAACGGACATTGTCGAGGAGGCGGGTGATCATTATTTCAACCAGATCTTTTTTAATTCCTCGTTGATCTGCTTGGCTTTGGCCAGGGAAATATACTTGCCGCGTCCTTTCTGGGGCGATGGTCCCGACGGCGCGTCGAACAGGTCCGCGGCGAATTCTTTGACCTCCATGATCCTGGCCCCTAAAGAACGGACATACAGCGTAATTCCCCTGTCATCACTGACAACAACCACATTGGACTTGGCACTGCTTTCCTCAACCATGGCCTTGATGCGCTCGTCCGCGCTTTCATTCTTCGTAAAGATCACCCGGGCGGTCCCGGCCCAAGGGCTGCCGAAATGTTCGCTGCTGCCGTCAAAAACAACGGTCACGCGGTTGTTCACACTGCCTTGAGGACGCTGGGCGTCGATCCAGCGCAAAAGCCCGTCGCGGCCTTGCTCAAGCTCCACCTCTGCCAACGCCGGGGCTTGCTTGATGATGTTGTAGCCGTCGACCAGATAATGTAGCGACATAAAAAAACCCCCCGAAAATCCCGACAAGGACCATGAAAAAGAAGTTGAGCAGGCTCAAGCCCACCGCCACCCCCTGGTGCACGCCCACTTTGGAGAGCAGATACACCCAGCCGACCTCGCGCACACCCAATCCCCCGATGGACGGCAAGGACGTGGCCACGCACACCAGCGGCGAAAAGATCACGAAATACACCAGAGGGATCTGCTGATGCATGGCCTTGGCCGTCACGTAAAATTCAAACGCCAGGACCAATTGGGCCAGAACGGAAAGCCCGACGGTCTCCAGGCCCTGGACCTGTTTGCCGCGCATGAGCACGATGTCATCGTGCAATTCCATCAAACCTTTTTTCAGGCGCGGCCAGAATGCGAACGCCGCGGCGACCCAATAAAAAATGCGGCGGCTAAAAAGCGTCACGGCCAAAAGCATGGACACCGCCGTCATCAGTGCGATGGAGGCGAGCACCGACGAATCCTGGACCACGGCCCGGCCGAAGGCGAAAGAAACACAGGCCGTGACCACAATACCCGAAAACCCCGCCAGACGGTCCAGGACGATGGAGGCGAACACCTTAGGGTTCTGGCCGGTGGCTTTGGCCAAACCCATGCCTTTGACCACATCCCCCCCGACGGAAGTCGGCAAAAAAAGGTTGCAAAAAAGCCCGATCAAAAACCAGCGCGCGCCGTTAAAAGTATCGCATCTAAGGTCCAGCGCCTTAACGAACACCTTCCAGCGGAAAAAAATGATGATATTGGTGCTGATGAATATCAAAAACGCCGCGGCCATGAGCCAAGGGTCCGCGCCCTTAAGGGCTTGCCATGTCTTGGTCAGATCAATGCGGCTTAAGATCCACCCCAAAAGCGCGACGCTTAAACCAAAACGGGCCAGAAAAGGGATCATCCTGCCATCGCTTTCACGCACTCATGATACCCTTGCTCGGCGATGTAGGAACTGCGCACCCGCGGTCCGCTCATCACGTATTTGAAACCCATGTTCCTGGCGACGGCGCGGTAACGTTCAAATTGTTCGGGCGCCACAAAACGCGCCACGGGCAAATGCCGTTTCATCTGTGTGGGCGTCAAATATTGACCAATGGTCAATATTTGACATCCGGCGTTCAGCAATTCATCCATCAGCACAACGATCTCCTCATCGGTTTCCCCGACGCCGACCATGAACGACGATTTCACGAAACCATCAGGGTTCATTTCACGAAAACGTCTGAGCACCCGCAAAGACCGGTCATGGTTGGCCTGCGGCCGTAACAGCGGCGAACAACGCCGCACGGTCTCAACATTATGACTGACCACCTCGGGGACTGCTTCGCTCAGCATTTTTAACGCGTCCTCTTTCGCGGAAAAATCGGGAATAAGGACCTCGATCTTGACATGCGGGGTCAAACAACGGATGGCCGCGATGGTACGCACGAACTGGGACGCCCCTTCGTCCTTGAGGTCATCGCGGGCCACCGACGTCAGAACGACATAACGCAGGCCCAATTGCCTGACCGCATCCGCAACACCCCGGGGTTCCTGCTCATCCACGGTCTCGGGCCGTCCGGCAGGCACGGCGCAAAAACGGCACGCGCGCGTGCAGGTCCCGCCTAAGATCATGAACGTGGCCACACCCTCTCCCCAGCATTGGCCCATATTAGGGCAGCGCGCGCTTTCGCACACCGTATGCAAACGCGACGCGCGCAGCATTTCTTTCATGGCCCGGACCTTGCCCATGTCCGGCAATTCCTGCTTGAACCATGGCGGGAGTTTGACGAGTCCCGACTCAAATCTCTCTTGCGTGGCCTGCATCATGGCTGGTCTTCCCGATAAAAACGCCGTCTTTGATCTGTTTGAGCGCCTGTGCCCTTCTGACGCCAGGCAGATAGTCGATGATCAATTTGCCGTTGAGATGGTCGTGCTCGTGCTGGAACACCCTGGCGGTCAGGCCTGACATTTCCGCCCGCAGGCGCCGGTCATGCTCGTCGGTAAATTCGACCACAAGCTCCTCGGCCCTTTTGACCTTGACATGCAAATTCGGGATGCTCAAACACCCCTCCTCGGTCGCGGCCCTGCCTTCGCTTTTTAAGATCTTGGGATTGACGACCGCGAACGTATCCTTGCCCGTATCCACGACGAAGATCTGCTCACTGATCCCCACCTGCGGGGCGGCCAGGCCCACCCCCTTATGCTCCTTGAGGGTCGCGAACAGGCTATTGATGAGAACGCGCTCCACAGGCCCGACTTCCTTGACCGGTCTGGACTTGCGGCGCAGGCACGGGTCGCCCAACAATCGAACCTTTAAGATACCGGCAGCCGCCATAGGGGTGTGGTTATTTCTTTATTCTATTTTTGCCGTCCAGATAAATGATCGTCGGCATGATCTTTTTGGCCTCCTGCGATTCGGCCAAAGCATAACTTAAAATAATGACCTTGTCGCCGGCCTTGCCGTGCAGCGCGGCCGGACCATTGAGGCAAACCTCCCCCGAACCCGGCTTACCCGCGATCACATAGGTTTCCAGGCGCGAACCGTTGTTTTCATTCAGGACGTGCACTTTCTCGCCGACGATCAAGCCGGCCACCTTGATGAGGCCGGTATCCAGGGTGATGCTTCCCTCATAATGCAATTGGGCATCCGTGACCGTGGCATGACCGATCTTTGATTTTAAGACCTGAATGAGCATAGACGGTCCCCTACAAATGCGGGTTCAATTTTTCCAAAAGCCGGTCCTTAGGCATGACCCCGACGATCTGGTCCACGGGCGCGCCGTTCTTGAAGATCAGCATGCTGGGAATGGACATGATGTTGAACTTTCCCGCCAAATCCGGGCATTCG
>JACPXN010000087.1 GCA_016196515.1 Candidatus Omnitrophota bacterium
CGCCCAGGAAGAACAAAAACTGAATTCCGGCGGATACCGCCAGCGCATGGCCGAAGCCATCACCCGTAGCATCATTGATTATGCCACAGCCCTTTAGATCCGACGCTCCCATTGGTGTCTTTGATTCCGGCCTCGGCGGCCTGACCGTGGTCAAGGAGATCACCCACGCCCTGCCTAATGAACGGGTGGTGTATTTCGGGGACACCGCGCACGTGCCTTACGGCAACAAGTCCAGAGAAACCATCATCCGTTTCTCGACCCAGATCGTCACCATCCTTTTGAAATACAAGGTCAAGATGGTGGTGGTGGCCTGCAATACCGCCTCCAGTTTGGCCCTGGAGGTCCTTCAAAGGAAATTTTCCGTGCCCATCGTCGGAGTCATCGAGCCAGGTGTGCGCAAAGCGGCCGTATCGACAAGGAACAAAAAAGTCGGTATTATTGCCACCCAAAGCACGATCAAAAGCGGGCGCTATGTCAGCAAGATCCTCGATCTTGACGGGCGCATCACGGTCACCAGCAAGGCCTGCCCGCTCTTTGTGCCTTTGGTTGAGGAGGGGCGGTTCGACCATCCGGTGACCGTTTCGGTGGCCCAAGAATATTTGAAGGACATGAAGAGGGCCAAGGTGGACACCCTTATTTTGGGCTGCACCCATTATCCGCTGTTAAAAGGGGTGTTGGGTCGTGTCGTCGGGCCCAAGGTCAACCTGGTGGATTCCGCCACGGAAGTGGCGGGTGCCGTGAAAGACATACTCGTCCGCAAGGGGCTGTTGCGCATGGCCCTGAAGCCCGCCCGTCACACGTTTTTGGTCAGCGACGAGCCGGAATTGTTCAAACGTTTGGCCGTCCGGTTTTTGGGGTGCGGCGTCAAGAATGTCCAAAGGTACCGCGATGTTTGAAGTGACTGTTAAAGGCCATATCGCCTCCGCCCACCGGCTGGCAGGGTATGAAGGCCCCTGCAAGGACCTGCACGGTCACACCTGGCATGTGGAGGTCAGCGTCGTCGGGGACCAATTGGATGCGGTTGGCCTGCTTGCAGATTTTAAGGTCCTGAAGAAAAAATTAAAGGATGTCCTGGACCCTCTGGACCACGCGTATTTGAACGATCTGCCTGCTTTCAAGGGCGTCAATCCCACCACCGAGAACCTGGCCCGCCACGTTTATAGCACCCTGGCCCCGGCGGTCAGGCCGCTGAAACTCAAACACGTGCGCGTGTGGGAAAGCGAAACCGCCAGTGTGATTTATTATGAATAAAGCGGTTGTCTTATTGTCCGGCGGGCTTGATTCCTCGACGACGTTATATCATGCCCTTCAAAAAGGGTATGCCTGCCATTGCCTGGTCTTTGATTACGGCCAGAGGCACCGCAAAGAGATCCGCTGTGCCGTTGCCGTGGCCAGGGCCGCCGGTTGTCCTTATGAGATCGTGCACATCGGTTTGCCGTGGAAGGGCTCTGCTTTGCTGGACAAAAAAGTCAAGGTCCCCGAGGGCCGGCGGCTGGATGCCAAAGATATTCCCGTGACCTATGTCCCGGCGAGGAACATCATTTTTTTAAGTTTCGCCGCTTCTTTTGCCGAGGCCGTGGGGGCCGGGGCCATTTTCATCGGGGCCAATGCCGTGGATTATTCGGGCTATCCCGATTGCCGTCCGGAGTTTTTCAAGGCCTATGCCGGTGTGCTGGCGCGCGGGCTTAAAACCTGTGTGGAGGGACGGACGATCAAGGTCAGGACACCGCTCATCCATTTGAGCAAGGCCGAGATCGTGCGCCTGGCCCGGCGGCTGAAGGTGCCGACCCGGTTGACGTGGTCGTGTTATCAGGGAGGCCGCAGGCCCTGCGGGGTCTGTGACAGCTGCCGGTTGAGAGACAAGGGATTTAAGGAAGCCGGTCCCGCCTTCGGCGGGGCAAAGGTGAAGAAATGAACGCGAAGATCATGGAAATATTCCCGTCGGTGCAGGGGGAGGGGACCTACGCGGGCGTGCGTCAGGTGTTCATCCGTTTTTTTGAATGCAACATGCATTGCACGTGGTGCGATACGCCCCATTCCATCGGCGATACTCTCCGCGATTACAAGGACATGGGGCCGGATGAGGTTGAGGCCAAGGTCCGCGCCTGCGCGCAGGGGTGCCACTCGGCGAGCTTGACCGGAGGCGAACCGCTGCTGCACAAGGACTTCCTCAAGGCGTTCGCGCCCCGTTTAAAAGCCATGGGCCTGAAAAATTACCTGGAAACCAACGGCACTCTTCCCGATGCTTTGGCGCAGGTCATTGACGCCATGGACATCATCGCCATGGACATCAAATTGCCCAGTTCAACGAAAGAAAAACCGTTCTGGCAGGAACACAGGGATTTTTTGCGCATCGCCCGGTGCAAAGAGGCGTTCATTAAGACGGTCATCACCAATGATACGGATGCCTCCGACGTGCGGCAGGCCGCTCTGCTCGTGGCCGGCGTCGATGCGCGCATCCCGTTTGTCCTGCAGCCCAATTATTTTGAAATGAAACAGGGGGTTGTGGCCAAATGCGAAGGCCTGGCAAAAGAGTGTGCAAAAATTTTGAGCGATGTTAGAATGCTGCCCCAGATCCACAAATTCATGAAACTACGGTGACCGCTGTCATTCCCGAATGCTTTTGTCGGGAATCCAGGAGCTGGATCCCCGATTAAAACATTCGGGGATGACTTTGAGGGAGAAAAAATGAACAAAGTCAGTTCCTACGAAGGCCTGCAAAAGAACATCCGCAAAATGAAGACCCCGGCCATCGAGGTGTGGGACAATCAGTATC
>JACPXN010000090.1 GCA_016196515.1 Candidatus Omnitrophota bacterium
GCCTCGACCGTTTTTTCGTAGAAAGCGATGGCCTCTTTGAGGTCCCCCCTGGTTTCGCTCAAATAACCGAGGTTAAAATACCCGTCGGCGTTGGCAGGGTCCAGGTCCACGGTCTTCTGATACAGATACCGGGCCCTGTTGGCGTCACCCAAGGCATTATAAATGATGCCTATGTTCAAATATCCGTTGGCAAACTTAGGATGAGAACGGACCAGACGCTCATACAACGCCAAAGCGGTCTTCAGATCACCGGCCTGTTTGTACAAACCGGCCAGACGGTACAGCGGTTTGTCATAGTTGGATTTGAGTTCCAGGGCCTTGCGGTAAAAACGCAGGGCCTCTTCCCGCCCGCCGACCTGCTCGTATAAAAATCCCAGATTAAAAAAATCCACGGCCCCGTATTTCTTGCGCCTGGCCCATTGCTCGTAGGCGGCCAGGACCTCTTCTCTTTTTTCCCGGTACACGGATGACTGCGGGTCGTCGGAAGCGACATTGTAAGCGTTGATGACCCGGGCCATGGCTTTTTCGTCGTCGGGAAAAGCGGCGAGAAGGCGGTTAAAAACAGTGACCGCCTCCTGCGGCTTGTCCATGCGCTGATACGCACGGCCCAAAGCGAAATACGCCTCCTGCCGTCTTGGGTCAACGGCCAGCGTCCTGCCATACCAGGCCACGGCGTCCTGCCAGCGGCCCAATTCGGCGTAAAATCCGGCCAGGTCATAACACGCCTGCCCGTAAGAAGGGTCCATGGACACGGCTTTAAGGTATATTTTCTCGACGGTATTGATCCTCTCCAGCGTGTCCTTGTCGGGAGTGACGTTATTGTTCGCGTAGTCCCGCGCTTTTTGGTATTCCGGCAAAGCCCGGATGGCCGCGGCCAGATTGTCAAGAACGACCGGATGCGCCGACAGGCGCTCCTGATACTGCCATAAACGCAGAGGATCCAGTCCCAGAGAAACTTGCGCGGTGGATAAAGTCGCAAGCCCCGTCAATAAAATGAAAACGGCCGCGACGAACAAATACCGGATGACCGCCTCCTGCCCGGCCAAAAACCGGTACAGGCGCGCGATGAGCGCGGCCGCGGCCAAAGATAAAAAAATGGACGGCACGTACATCAGCCGTCCCGCATTGATGACCACCGCATCCGCGGGGCTTAAATGCGCGAAAGAAACCAGCGCCGGCGGCAAGGGATGGACCAGGATCATGTTGACCGGGAACGCCCATTGTTTGATTCCCACAACCATGGCCCACAGCCATGCCGCCGCTGATGTCGGAAGGACCAACGGCATCCCTAAAAGCATTTCCGCTTTTCCCGGATGCACGGCGAACAACACACCGGCGAGCAATGCCGCCGGCATCGCGAAGCCCCGGCGCAAAGCCAGTCCAAATACCATCAGCGTCACCGCGATATGAACAAAACAATTGAAAACAACCATCAGTATTGAATGACCGAGTAAACCGGCAGGTCTTTGAGGCGTTCTTTGCCTTTGAGGAACCGCAATTCCACCAGGAATGCGACGCCGACGATCCTGGCCTTCTGGGCGATGATGAGGTCCACCACGGCTTTGATCGTGCCGCCGGTGGCCAGAAGATCGTCCACGACCAGGACCCGGGCATTGGGCGCCAGGGCGTCCTCGTGAATTTCCAAAGTGTCGGTGCCGTATTCGAGTTTGTAGGTGACGCTTTTAGTTTTAAAGGGAAGTTTGCCTTTTTTGCGCACCGGGATAAAACCCACGCCCAGTTTATAGGCCAATGCCGCCCCAAAAATAAAACCGCGCGCCTCCACCCCGACGACATAATCGATGCGCTCTCGGCCGAACTTGCGCGCCAGCTCGTCAATGGATTTCCGAAACGCTTCCTTGTTCTTCAGGAGTGTGGAAATGTCCTTGAAAATGATCCCCTCTTGCGGAAAATCAGGGACGTCGCGGATGTGCTTTTTCAAGTCAGCGATCTTCATTTTAACGCCGCCATGGATTCCGCTTTGAGAAATTTTGCCGGCAAGATCTCTTTGACCGGAAGTTTCGCTTTGCCGCGGCTGATCTGGCAGAGCATTTCCAATCCCAGACGACCCATCTCGACCAAGGGCTGGGCCACGGTGGCGAGCCGGACGGGACTGTGCACGTTCAAAGGATTGTCGTCGAAACCGCAAATGGACAGGTCACCGGGCACGGTGATCTTTCTGGATTTGGCCACGTCGATGGCTTCCAAAGCCATGACGTCGGACGCGACAAAAATGGCCGTTGGGCGGTCCTTGAGCTTCAAAAGGTCCTGGGCCCCCTGGCGCGCCGGTGTCCTTAAAAATCCGCCGATCCTGATGTAACTTTTGTTCACGGCAAAACCATGTTTCTTGAGCGCATCGGTATAACCATCCAAACGGGACTGGCCGGCCTGGGTGGACAGGTCACCGGCAATGGTGGCGATCTTGGTGTGGCCCAGTTTAACGAATTCCTCCACCACCTGTACCGCGGCCTTGTAATTATTGATCGCGATATAATTGATGGGTTCGGGAATGATGTTGTTCAAAACCAGACACGGCATGCCGCGCATGATGGCGCGCTTGACCATCTCGAGGTCATTATCAATGTCGGCAAAGAGGATGCCGTCGACGTGCTTGCGATCGAGGATGGTCGGATCCAGCCACGTCGCGTGGTTGGAACGGTCGGTGATGTGCACCAAAAAGTCAATGTTCAGGCGGCTGGCCGCCAGATTGACCCCCTTGGTGATCTCGCCGGTATAAAAAGAGTGGAAAATGTCCTCAAAACGGGGCAGGATCAAAACGTAGATCGGTTTGCGCTTAGTCATGCTCATGGGTGATCCTCCACTGTCTCCTTGTCATGGAGAACTTTTTTCAATTTTTGTATGGTCAATTCTTCAACCTGGCGCACGCGCTCGCGCGAGATGCCCAGCCTCTTGGCGATCTGGGACAGGGTGTGCCGCTGGCCGTCGGCCAAACCGAAACGCATGTCAATGATGATCCGTTCGCGTTCGTCCAAGGATTCCAAAATGGAACGGGCGCGCTCCTTGGTGAAGAACAGTTCGACGTCCACATCGGGGGCGGCAAAACTCTCGTCCTCGATGATGTCCTTGATCTTCCCGTCCCCGTCCTCACCCAAGGGGGCGTCCAGACTGGACATCTTGGTGATGGCCCCGTCTAAGTCGCGCACTTTACCAACGGTGACCTTCAGGCGCCTGGCGATCTCGGCGATGGTCGGACGGCGTTTGAATTGATGGGTCAATTTCTCGACCACCTTGCGGTATTTGATGATCTCCTCATTGAGATACACGGGCACGCGGATCATCTTGCCCTGGTCGATGATGGCCCGCGAGATGCCCTGCTTGATCCACCAGGCCGCGTACGTGGAAAAACGAAAACCCCTTTCAGGGTCGAATTTGTCCACCCCGCGCATGAGCCCGATATTGCCTTCCTCGATCAGATCACTTAAGGAAATGCCCAAATTGACGTAACGCTTGGCCATGCTGATGACCAGCCGTAAATTGGAGTTGATCATCTTCTCGCGGGCCTTCTTGTTGCCTTTTTTAATAAGGCGGGCTAAGTCCACTTCCTCCTGCGCCGTCAGCAGGGGAATATTTTTGATCTCCTTTAAATACGCTTTGATCGGGTCCATTTTATTTCTTTTGATCCTGCAGCGCCGCTTGAGCGGCGGCCAAACGGGCGATCGGCACGCGGTACGGCGAGCAAGACACATAATTCATGCCGGCTTTGTGGCAGAATTTGACGCTTTGGGCCTCACCGCCGTGCTCGCCGCAAATACCCACCTTGAGGTCTTTTTTCGTCGAGCGGCCGCGCTCAATGCCCAATTTGACCAGCAGGCCCACACCGTCCTGGTCCAGGCTCTGGAACGGATCGTCCTTGAAAATGCCCTTGCCGCCGTCCTTTTCGGTCGCGACATAGGTCGGCAGGAAACGCCCGGCATCGTCACGCGACAGCCCCAGGGTCATCTGGGTCAGGTCATTGGTGCCAAAACTGAAGAACTCGGCCACCTCGGCGATCTGGTCGGCCAACAGCGCCGCGCGCGGGATCTCGATCATCGTCCCGACAAGATACATCAGTTTCACGCCGCTTTGTTTGATGAGCTTGTCGGCGACAACACGGGTCTGCTGTTCCATGATCCTGAATTCTTTCCTGTCCATGGTCAGCGGGATCATGATCTCCGGCAAAACCTTGACGCCCTCTTTCCTGCATTTGACAGCGGCCTGGATGATGGCCGTCACCTGCATGTCCAGGATCTCCGGATACGTGATGCACAAACGGCATCCGCGGTGGCCCAGCATGGGGTTTAACTCATGCAATTGCTCGCAGCGGTGTTTGATCTTCTCGACCGAGAGCCCCGTGATCTTGCTCAATTTCTCAACACCGGCATTGTCTTTGGGCGTGAACTCGTGCAACGGCGGGTCGATCAAACGGATCGTCACCGGAAAACCGTTCATGGCCTTGAAAATGCCGTAAAAGTCATCGGTCTGGAACGGCAAAAGTTTCGCCAGCGCGATCTTGCGGGCATCCAGCGTTTCGGCCACGATCATTTCCTGGATGGCCAAACGGCGCTCCTCGGTGTCAAAGAACATGTGTTCGGTGCGGCAGAGCCCAATGCCTTCGGCGCCCATTTTGACGGCGTTGATAGCGTCATACGGCGTATCCGCGTTGGTGCGCACCTTCATGGTGCGCAATTGGTCCGCCCATTTGAGGATCGTGTGATACGCCGGGGGGAGTTCCGGTTCCTTCAAAGGCAGATCACCGCTGTAAATTTTGCCGGCGGAACCGTCGAGGGTGATGTATTCGCCTTGCTTGACGGTTTTCCCGCCGATGGTCATGGATTTGGCTTCATAATTGATGTTGAGGGCCTCGCATCCAACGATACAGCATTTGCCCCAGCCGCGGGCGACCACCGCCGCGTGGCTGGTCTTGCCGCCGGTGGCCGTCAAAATACCTTTGGCCGCATGCATGCCGCCGACGTCCTCGGGGCTGGTTTCCTTGCGCACCAGAATAACGCTCTCGCCTTTATGCCCCAACTTCTCTGCTTCGGCGGCCGTGAAAACAACCTTGCCGCTGGCCGCACCCGGGACAGCGTTGATCCCGCTGCCCAAACGTATTTTCTTTAACTCTTCGGCGCTGATCTTTTTGGTGTTGATCACAGGATAAAAAAGGCGCTCGATATCATCGGAAGAAATGCGGCTGACCGCCTCTTCTCTGGTGATGACCGGCTTGAGGGCCGACTGGGCGTATTTTTTGGGCAGATAACCTTTTTTGACCAGGTCATGGGCCTGTGCCCTGGTCAATAGCGGTTTGGTCGCCTGGTCCAATGCGATGCCAAATGCCGCGGCCGGTGAACGCTTGCCTGTCCGGCACTGCAGCATATACAGTTTCTGGTCTTCGATGGTGAATTCAAGGTCCTGCATTTCCTTATAGCGGCACTCCAGGATGGCGCGCACCGCGCACAACTGGTCATAGGCCTTGGGCATCGTTTCGCGCAAAGTGGAAAGTTTAAGCGGCGTGCGGATTCCGGCCACCACGTCCTCGCCCTGGGCATTGATGAGATAGTCCCCGTAGAA
>JACPXN010000091.1 GCA_016196515.1 Candidatus Omnitrophota bacterium
CGGATGAGATCGGCCCTTTGTTCATGTTCTTGACGCGCTTGAGGACCTCCTGCTCGCGGTCCGGCGCATAAATGGACCTGTTGTTCCTGATCTTTTCTTTGCCGACGGCCAAGGTGACCGCGGCGCGTTCATTGAGAAGAGCGACGATCCGGACGTCCAAAGAATCTATTTTTTTACGCAAACCGGTGAGATCCATTATTTTTGCTCCTCTTGGGCCACGCGTGACTGGCCGCTCGTTTCCTGGCCGGTGGCCTCCAGTCCTGCCTCGCCGGCAGGCAGGTTCATTTCATCCGTGGCCTGCGGCTGTAACGGCAACGACAATGCCTCGATCTTGGGGATGTCCTCCAACGACTTCAAACCGAAATATTCCAAAAATTCTTTCGTGGTGCCGTACAAAAACGGGCGGCCCGGCACTTCCTTGCGGCCCACGATCCTGACAAACCCCTTGTTCAGAAGGTGCGCGATGGTCCCGTCGGAATTGACCCCGCGGATGGCCTCCACCTCGCCGCGGCCCACCGGCTGTTTGTACGCGACAATGGCCAGGCATTCCAGCGCCGGACGGGACAATTTTTCCTTGGTGCGCGTTTTGTAAAACTCACGGATGTAAGAAGCCGCGTGGCTGTTGGAGAGCATCTGCCAGCCCCCGGCGATCTCGACGACGACCATGCCCGCGTCGCGGGCGGCATATTCATCCTGCAGCCGGCGCAGCAGATCCTCGATGGCGGACGGCGTCAATTGGGGAAAGACCTGTTTGAACTGGTCTAAAACCACCGGCTTGTCGCTGACGAATAAGAGCGCTTCAATGGCGCTCTTGTAATTTTGGTCTTCGGGCTGTTCCATCACGCCTTGGTCCTTTGTTTGTAAATTTCGTTCAACAATTCCTGGGACGTTTGTATCTCTGTGGCGCGCTTGAGGGCCGCCTCGATCATGGCCTCGGCTTCCGGGCGCTTGTACTGCAATTGCAATAAGATGGCCATGGCCTCCTCTTTCAGGCCGGCCTTTTGTGCCCCGACGGGCTCGGCGACCTTGTCGCGCATGAGCGTAAAGCCGCCCATTTTTCCCTGCAGTTTGGCGACGATCTCCTTGGCCCTCTGCAAACCGATGCCGGGCAAACTTCTCAAATAGGCGGTATCGCCCCGGTCAATGGCCTGGGCGATTGCGCCGATGCTTTTGTTGAGGGCCTTGACCGCGGCGCGCGGGCCTATCCCAGAGACCTTGATGAATTCCAGGAAGAAATCCCGCTCGAGTTTGTTGAAAAACCCCACCAGCACCGGCGAAGCGCTGGACGGGGACACCTGTAAATAATGATACGTGATCAGCCGGACATTGCCATCGCTATCTTGATTTTCTTGGACCCTTTGCAGCACGGAGAGCGGAACCAGCACCTCGTAGCTCAAAGCCCCGCAGGCGATGACCAGGGCATTCTCTTTTTTCTCCGTGACCTTTCCTGCAATGGCGGCGATCATAAGCATCCATATGTCATGCCCGAATGCTTCTGTCGGGCATCCAGCGCATTAGTGTCTGGACCCCCAACAAAAACATTCGGGGGTGACAATTAAAATAACTTGAATTTCAGCATATGCGCGTGACCCAGGGCCAAGGCCAAAGCGTCGCTGGCGTCCAGCGGCATTTCGGCCCCTTCGATCTTCAAAAGCCGTTTCACGAAGGCCTGCACCTGCGGCTTGGTCGCGTTCCCGTTACCGACCAGCGCTTGACGCACGCGCTTGACGCTGTATTCAACGAGTGCGACCTTGTGCTGGGCAGCGCCCAAACAAATGACCCCGCGCACATGCCCGAGAACGCAGGCCGTCGTGGGGTGTTTATAATGAGCGTACAATTTTTCCAGGACCACCACGTCGGGCTTGGTGGAAGCCAACAACCCGCCGATATGCTGATGGACACGGGCGATGCGTTGGGCAAAAGCGGCTTTGGGATCCGGCTCAATGGTGCCGGCCTCAAGGACCCGGACGCGGGCCCCAGCGTCTAAGTCGATCACCCCATAACCGGTGGCTTTCAAGCCGGGATCAACGCCTAAGATCCGCATAGGGCGCTTTCTTTAGTCAGTATGATCGGCGGTGACCTTGGCCATTTCCTCGTCGGAAATATCAAAATTCGCGTAGACGTGCTGGATGTCTTCGTGCTCTCCCAGCGCTTCCATCAGGTCCAAAATGTGTTTGACGTCGTTGCCTTCGACCTTGACCGTGGAGCTGGGGACCATGGTGACTTCCGCGGTGGCGGCCGTGATCTTTCTGGACGTCAACGCCTTTTTGACCGCTTCGAACACCGCCGGGTCGCAGGTGATCTCAAAAGTATCTCCGTCGGTCTTGATGTCCTCCGCGCCGGCATCCAGCGCCGCTTCCATGACCGCGTCTTCGCCGGCCATGGTCTTGTCCACGGCGAAATAACCTTTTTTAGAGAACAGGAACGCCGTGGCCCCGCCGCCGGCCATGGACCCGCCTTTTTTATTCAAAAGATTACGGATCTCCGCCGTGGTGCGGTTCTTGTTGTCGGTCAGACCTTCGATGAGCAGGGCCACACCGCCGGGACCGTACGCGTCAAAGACAACATTTTCAAAAACAATGCCCGGGATCTCGCCGGTGCCTTTTTTGATGGCGTTCTCGACGTTGTTTTGGGGCATATTGTATTCACGGGCACGGGCAACGGCCGCGCGCAGACGAAAATTTGTCTCTTGATTTCCGCCCTTTTCTTTGGCGGCCGCGGTGATCTCCTTACTCAACTTGGTGAACAAGGTGCCGCGCTTG
This sequence comes from Candidatus Omnitrophota bacterium, assembly GCA_016196515.1. Taxonomy (GTDB): domain Bacteria; phylum Omnitrophota; class Gorgyraeia; order Zapsychrales; family Fredricksoniimonadaceae; genus JACPXN01. The sequence continues at coordinate 2,763 of JACPXN010000091.1, forward strand.
GCGTCTTCCGCGCCTTTTTTATGTTTAATTTTTGCCCATTTTGAATGTCCTGACATGCGAATGACCTCCTGGTATTTAAAATTTTCGTCCCGTAGAAGCCCTTCGGGCTTACGGGACTAATTCGCCCCGCCGTAGGCGGGGCTCATTAGCAAATCATAAGCCGAGTTCTGTGCCTCGTGGCCCGTAAAATGGCTTTCGCCATCACGGGCTTTACGAGGGATGGCCATTTGACTAACATCCCGCCTTGCGGCGGGATATCTGGCAGCCTACCCGGGAATAATAGCGAGGCGGATGACCTCGCACTTGACGTGACATTAAGTCACGTCAAGGTCTTCCCCTATTTGGCATTGCTCCATGCAGAGATTGCCCGTTTCACTCCCCTGCTTCGCCCAAATGCTTTCGCGTTGGGCTACGCAGCGGCATCGTCACTGTGGCTCTGATCCTGGTCGCCGTTTTGCGGCGCCGTCCCGCATTACCGGGATGCATTATCCTTCGGAGCTCGGACTTTCCTCTCCGACGCCAAAGGCGCCGGAGCGGCCATCCTGATTTGCTTGAAAAGCCCTGCGGACCAGCCGGTCGGCGCGCGCATTCTGCGCACGCGGCACGTGCACGACTTCGACCGATCTAAAACCCCCATACAAATGTTTCACTTGATCAAAGAGCAATTTGATATGACCGTGCTTGACGGCGTACTGGCCGTTCAATTGCCTGGCCATCCATTCGCTGTCCGTCTTGATCAGGACATCACGCGCTTTTAATATCAATGCCTCATGCAGCGCGGTAATGACAGCCGTGTATTCGGCGATATTGTTGGTGGCCCCGCCGATGACCTTGGAAATTTCCCTGATGACAGCGCCATTTTTGGTGATGACCACACCGATGGCCGCGGGACCGGGGTTTCCGGAACATCCCCCGTCGGTAAAAATGACCAG
>JACPXN010000092.1 GCA_016196515.1 Candidatus Omnitrophota bacterium
ACCGTCCATGACGTAAAGCGTCTTGCCGTCGAGTTGCCGGGCGGCAACATCCTTCAACTGCGCCCACGCTTCTTTGGATAGCGGCTTATTGTCACAACCCGATGATTGGCCCGTGGCCCACCAGACGGTCCCCCTGGTCGTTTCATCCAGGACGATATATTTGTCCTTGGGGGAACGACCCGTGAATCGGCCCGTATCCACCGCAACGGCTCCTGAGTCCGTCACGGTCCCGCGCTCATAGCCTTGCAAAGCGGGATCCGTTTCGTGACGGAACAGTTCATCGAACGAAAGATTGTGATATTGAATACCGGTCATCATCCATTACCTTATGATTGTGATACAGGAGGGATCACACGTACTTGTTGATGTTGTTTAAAAGGACCTCGGGTCTGAACGGTTTGGTGATATATTCTTTGACGCCCTCGGCCTTGAAGATATCCACCATCCCTTCCTTGGCGGTGAGGACGATGACAGGGACCTTCTTGGCCCCTTCCAGTTTCTTCATTTCAAAGATGAACGCGTACCCGTTCATCCGGGGCATCCGCACGTCAAGGATGATCAGGTCCGGCTGTTCGGCCTTCAACTTTGCGATGCCTTCCTCCCCATCGATAGCAACGGTAACGGCAAACCCGTGCGATTCCAGAAAGGGCTGGAGCATCTTGAGCAGTGTGGGATCATCGTCGATCACCAAGATCTTCTTGTTCGCCATCGGGCATTCTCCAAAGATTAAAATTTTTCCGTTTTTCCAGCGTCCTTATTCTATCTGATTTGAGGACCACCCGCAACTGATTTCAACGGTAAGAACGGACGATGAAAAATTTCTTCCGGCCGGCCTGCAGGTCAAAGACGCCCAGCGGCCTTTTGCTTAAGGGTGCCCCTTTCTCGTCAAAATCCTCCACGAAAAATTCATACCGGCCCGGCTCCAGCAACAGACGCGCCGCGCGGATCTTTTCCGGCAGGGTCTGCCAGCCGCGCACGTCGGCCTGTTCGGAATACAAATTATAGACGTTGGCGAACAGGTTGACAATATCCGCCGGCACCTCGCTGTTTTTGTCCCGCACATTGGCTTCCACGGTCTTTTCCAGAAGGTATTTGCCAATGGGCCTTAAACCCGCCTTGGCCAGGATGAGGACTTTGCGATCGTCCAATATCTTTTTGGCAATGGCGCCGATGTCCTGGACCAGCTCGGTACTGTCCTGCGCCCGGGTCCTGCCCGCCCCACCAACGGCGGGGCCAACGGCGGAAAATACCGAAAAACGCACATCGCTGACACGGTCAGCGTACCGGGGAAAACTGATGGCCGTGACATGGCTTGTGTCCAAAGGTATGGGAAAAACATCCGCGACCTTTAAAGGGATAAACCCCGTGTAGTGGAACAAATAAACTTCTGCCTTGGCCCGAACGTCCGGCGTTTGCACCATTGCCAAATTCTGCGCAAGGATTTTCGGGACATCGACCCCGTATTGGCTTTTGTACGTGTTTTGATAAATGTCCCGGCTGCGGACATCGTCGATATACGCGTCATTGAGATCTTGCGGCGTTCCTGCGGCCTGGTAGAGAATACCAAACAGCATGCGGGCAAAAGCATCATCGGTCTTGGTCCATTTGGACCTGGCATCCATGTCCCGCGCTTCGACGAGCGCTTCGCTGATATTGTCCATGGCCGCGAAGTTCAGGGCCTGAAAAATATTGACGAGCACGCATTCATAATCCTCGCCCCGGTACTCCTGTCCATAATCGTTGACGGCCACAGCCACCGCCATTTGGCTGATCGAACGGGTGTAAAGTTCGTCGAATTTGCGTTTGGCAGACTCAAAAGCGCCGACACTTTCGGCGTAACGGCCGGCTAAGTGCAGGACAAGGCCGCGGTCCAGCCAAAACAAAAGTTTATTGTTGGGGCCGTAGGCCGACGGGTCTTCGCCCAAAAAAGAAACAGCTTTGTCAAAATGCTGGGCAATGACCAGGCTATTGACCTGCGGCTGGACATTCTTGGGGGGAGTGGCGCAGGAGACGAACGCCGGCAGGAATAAAACTAAAATGATCAGCATTAAAACTTGACGGCAGGACGCTCGACCACCTTCTTGATCTCTTTTTGGCCGATCCAGCGCTTTTGGTTGGTCTTTAGATCCACCAATTCCAGCGTGACCTGGTAAAAGACCGCGTATCTGCCCCGGAGAGCGTCCTTGATGGAATGGACGCTGCCCTGCACCATGAAGTCGGCGCCTGTTTCCAAACCTTTGGGACTGATGGTAGGAAAAGCGGTATTGCCGGCCTGCTGGTCACTGCGTTCGGCCCGGACTTCCTCACGGTCGTCCTTAGACGCGACAAAGATGACCTTGCCGGAATTGGTCAGGACCTGCTCCATGTCCGTAATGAAAACACCGGGATCGATATGCTCAAAGGTGCGGTTCTTGACGGCCCCGATGATGACAACAGGCGGACGGCCGCTCTTTTGGGTGAATTCATTGACCCATGGGCCGGCCAAACAGTCCTTGATCATTTCCTGGGCGACCAGACGCGCGTCGGTGTCGTTCCAGCCGCCGCTAAAATCTACGACCTTGTCGGGCTCCATGCGGGTGACCTTGGGGGCGCAGCCGGCCGCGGTCAATACGACCAAAACAAAAAGCAATGAACATTTGCGCATATCAGACCTTTGGTTTGACGATAAATCCGCTTTTATAATTCTTGCGGACATTTTCCAGCATGACCTGGGCCTCTTTCTCATCGGCAATACCGCCGACGCGCACGCGATACCATGTGCCTTTCTCGCCCAGATCGCTGACCACGAGAAACGCTTGATAACCCTTTGATCTCAAGGCCTCCAGGGCTTTCTCGGCGCGGGTCTTGTCCTGGAAAGAATACACCTGGACGGCATAACCCGCCGCATGCCCGCCTGCCGGGGCCGTGGCTTTGACAGGCACGGCCGCGATAACGGCCTGCCCCGCCTTTGGCGGGGCCTGCCACGGCTCCTCTTTTTGTTTGAAGGACAAAACAAAGATCACGGCACCGGCCGCGACCAGGACAATGACCAACCACACGCTTTTTGAATTCATGCCTTATTTTATCCAGAACGCGCAAAATCTCAAGTATTAAATCAACACGGCGGTTTAGGGGCACGCCCGTTGAGGGCGTCCTGGATCATGCCCTTGACCTCGTCGCTGAAATCCTTGTCCAGGATCCAATGCAGATAGTGCGGGTCTTTTTTGGCCACGACATGGATGGGTTCTTTCCTGGCGTATTTGCCGAACGTCATATACAGTTCCCCGTTCCACCAGCGGAATTTGCGGTCCGTGTCGAAGTATTCAGCGGTGGCCTTGTAGTCAAACTCCTTGAGCGCTTCAATGTCTTGTCTGCCGGCACCATAACGTTTGACCTGTTCGGCCAGGATGTCCAGGGACGCCTGCGCGTCGCCAACGGCAGAATGGGCCTCATTGAGTTCTTTCTTGCAATAAAAAGCGAAAGCGGCGAAAAGGTCGCGGCGTTCATGCAGATGATAGATCTTCTGGGCATCGTAAATGGTCCTGCCGGAAAAATCCCATTGAAGGCCGGCGGTGGCGAGTTCGCGGCTCAACAATGGAAGGTCAAAACGCTCCACATTAAACCCGCCCAGGTCGGCATCAGCCATAAAGGCGATCACCTTGCACGCGATGGCCGCGAAAGCGGGCGCGTCCTTGACATCCGCGTCGCCGATCCCGGTCAATTGGGTGACCACCGTCGGAATAGACATGGCGGGGTTGACCCTGGTGGCAAAAAGTTCGGTTTGGCCCACCTGCCTGCCGGCAGGCAGGTCCGGGTACACCTTGACCATGGCAATTTCGATGATACGGTCTTTTTCGATCCAGGTACCGGTGGTCTCCAGATCCAAAACAACAAGCGGTTTGGTCAGTTTCATCGGTGTTCGTGCCTCAAAATGGCCAAGTCCAGCACTTTCTGGATCAGGTCTTCATAGGAGATCCCCGCCTTGAGCGCCGACTGGGCGATCTCGTCAACTTTGGCGATGCAGGGATTGGCGTTAGGTTCAATGATGTACACTTCTTCCTGGGGGGTAACACGGATGTCAAAGCGCACGTAACTGTCCATGTCCAGCGCCCGGTAGGCGCGTTTGCACACGTCCTCGATCTTGGCCAAAAGCCCGTCGGATATCTTGGCCGCGTCCACGCTCTTGATACCCCATTTCTTACGGTAATCCTCGTCCCACTTGGCCTTGTAGGTCGCGATGCGCGGTTCCCCTTCGGGAAAATTGGTGAACAGCATCTCGCGCGGGGGCAGGAGCGTGACCTGCTTGTGACCCATGACGCCCGCGTAAAACTCACGGCCGTCGATGTATTCCTCGGCAATGGCGTCCATCTGCATATGGTCGTGGATGAACTTGACACGCTCGGCAAAGACCTCTTTATTGTCCACGATGGACGCCTGCGAAATGCCGCGGGAGGCCTCCTCGCACAGGGGCTTGATCACCGCCGGGAGTTTGAATTTCGGCGGCAAGCCGATCGGCTTGCCCCGGTAATACGTAGTAAAACGCGACACCTTGATGTGATGGAAGGTGAATATCTTTTTACTCAACGCCTTGTTATTGCACAAAAACATCACACCGGAAGATGCGCCGGTGAACGGGATATCCAGAAGTTCCAGGAGGGCGGCCATGTTCTTCTCAAGATTGGACCGGTCGTTAAAGACCTCCATCATGTTAAAAATGACATCGGGCCTGTTTTCCCTGATCTCTTCAAAGAGCGGGGCAATGTCATTGAAGATCCCCAGCAAAGACACCTCATGGTCCAGGGCCTTCAATGCCCCCAACACGTCCTTTTCGGTGTACATGTTGTCAGGGTCGGCGAATTCCTCTTTGTAATCGTAACCGCGCGGCTTCTGGTACGGGCTGTAAAACAGCATGAGGACTTTCAGTTTTTTTTTCATAAATGAGGCCACAACTTACGGAGTGCAACGACGTAAGTTGTTTGGCCGAATTTATCCCGCGAAGCGGGATCAGCGCCTTCCATGCTTCCCCCTGTACCACCCCGTATGAACATAATTCATGACCAAACTCGTGATATACACCGACAAACGCACAACGACCGCGTCTTGCGGGTCTGTGACGATCATGTTCAATTGCCGGGCCCGGAGGCTGATGTTCTTGAGCAAACGGCTGATAATATATTTACGCTCTCCGGTGCATCGGTCAATGCTATTTAAAATATTTTTCGCGTGCCTGCGGATGAGCGCCTGGGCGGTCAAAAGCGTTTTGCTCCGATGCTGTTCTTTCTTAAAGGCGGTCCATTCTTCAGGGGACAAGGATTTAAAGATCTTTTCTAACTGCACGTCGTGAAAATCCGGGAACTCTTCCTGCTCCATCTGGTGTTTACGCCGGTAATAATTCTTGAGCGTGACGGTCAGCTTCTTCTGGTTCCACAGTTTACGTGTCTTTTGATGCAACGCCGGCTTACCTTTGATCTCATTCATCATGCCGTCGACGAAATGCAATTTGTCCAGCGCCTTCCAGCCCTTGTACGTTTCCTGCCAATTGGAACCCGGGGTCAGCCACACCGCGAACGTTTCCACGAAATCCTCATCGGGATGATACTGCGCGTAGAACCCGTCGATGTGGCGGACGAACCGTTTGCTGTAGGGTTTGAACTTATAGGTGTCGCCGTATTCCTCCTTTGGAGAGCCAAACACCTTTTGCCAGTCCTCGCGCCTGTGCAGATCATAGGCGTAAGAGAACGCGTGGCCCGCCTCGTGGCGCAATAACTGCATGCACCAGTCCTTGCCTTCCCCTTCGGCTTCCAGCATCATCTTGTGTTCGAGCTTGATCAGCACCGGATGGGCCAGATAGAACGGGATGCCGATGACCGCCTCCCCTTCGGGGGTCAGCCACTCATCGGCTAAGTAACAGACGGGATGAAAAACAAGCTCTTTGGCGTCGAGTTCCGCGTACAACTGGTGCACGCATTCCTCGAGCCATGTGCCTTCAATGGCCACCGGCAGATCGCAGAGGCGCGTATTGAGCAATTGCTCTTCGGAAACGGCGTTCAGGACGATGTTGGACCGGGTTGGCTTTGAGTCCGGATGCATAAGGCGGCGCTGACTGACTATTTGAGGTAGGTCTTAAGGATATCCCAGGTCTTGCGGCCGATCACTCCATCAGCATCAAGCCCCTGGAATCTCTGGAACTGGATGACGGCGGCCCTGGTGCCTGCGCCTATTTTACCGTCAACTTTGCCGTTATAAAACCCTGCGGCCTTCAAAGCGGCCTGGATCTGTTCGGGAGCGGCGACAACACGGATGATGTTATTTGCGCCCTTGGCGGCAACGGCAGGCTCGGCAACAGGCACGGAGGGCTCGGCGACCGCGGGAGCTTTGGAGGCATCCACACGGCTGGAAAGGTCTTTGACCGCATACTGCAGGTCCACGATCTCGGCATCTTTTTCCTCGAGTTTCTTTTCCAGTTCAACGACGCGGGTTTGCACTTGATCTTGCTGCGAGGCCCTGTTCTGGGTGGTGACACAGCCGGAAACGCCGAGGACAAACAAAAAACCGAACAATATCCGTATGAACACGTGGACCCTCCTTATTAAGGTAGCATCTACCTTTTCGTAAAAAGGTAGATGCTACCTACATACTATCACAACAACCTCATAAGCCTTCCTGGATCTTGTGGCTGATGTCTGTGGACAGCGCCAGGTGAGGCAAAAGGTTCTTGCGGGCCTTGACCTCGACGCTGGTGGAACGCCGGGTGATCGCTTTAACAAGAACGACGACCCTGGAATCACCCACCGCGGCTTCCATCTTTCCCGCTGTTTTATCTTCAAAAGTGATCTTGCCTTCTTGGAAGAGCGCCTGATGACTGGCAGCCCAGGCGTGGTTGAAATCCTTGTCCACGTTGAATTTGGCCGCGTCCTCGCTGATGACCAGGCCCCCGGCCACACCGGCGCCGATCAGCATCGCCGCGCACCCGGAATTCAAGACCAGAAAAACAGCCACGGCCCATGCCTTCAAAAGATCATTCATAATTATTTCTTACACGCCGGGCAAACGACAAATGGGTTGAAGGTTAAATACAAAATGATTCTATCACCTCAACTGCCTTATTTCCAGCCGAATGGATTTTAAAGTCACTAACACATCCCAGAAGAAAAACACGACCCCGATGATCATCGCCAAAATGCTTAAGACGAATGACGCCCTCATGAGCGGCCTGAAAAAATATGTTTGCACGGTCAAAGAAACAAAAAGAACGAGGATGACGAGCGAAATAAAGAACAAACTCACCGTCAAGGCCCCCACCGCGTTGCGCAGGATCTTACAGCGGCGGTAAAAGATCTCAATTTGTTCAAAAAGAACGGCCTTCTGCGGGTCGGACGCTTTCTCATATTCTTTTTTCAATTGGCGCACCCGGTCCAAAGGCCGGGACAACCGGTTGGAAAAAGAAAGCAACAGCAGGCCCACCCCCGAGATCATCACGCAAGGGGCGATGGAAGCCTGCAACACCTGGACAAAATCCGCATCGTACATATCAAAATTCTATCACAACAACCGGCCTTAGCACATTTATTTTGTTTTGCGCAAATGGTCCATGAACGACATATCATTCCTTTCGAAAACGTTTTATGCCTTCTGCGTTATTTTCTTCCATAAAGAATCGATCTGCTGCAAAAATATTTGATCTTTGGCCTGATCAACATTCTTTTTTATATAAATTTTCACATATTTGATGACCACCTGGTCCGGGATCCCGTCAATGATCTCTGCCAGATCCGTTTTATCCAAATGCCCGATATTTTTAACGGCTTCTGTCCTGTTCAAGTGTTCAGTGACGCCGTATTTGACGCGCAATTCAGCAGGAATGTCCTTAACAACGTCGTAGATCTCAATATACCGCTTTTGAAATTTTTCTTCGGTCATTTTTGATAAAGACCTGATATGTTTGGCCTTAAATTTCTCGAGATCCACCGTCTCAACAAAGACCTTGGCCAAAGTTTTAACGGTGGCCGCGATGGCACGATCGCTCAATTCATTGATGCCATCCGCGCAAACCTTGCCCGGCAAAAATAACAAGACCGCCAACAGTATTTTGATCATATGGTACG
>JACPXN010000099.1 GCA_016196515.1 Candidatus Omnitrophota bacterium
ATATGATCAAAAAAACACGCCTCGCGTGACGCTATTTGAATTTTCCCTGGCAAAGCCAGGCGAAGCCAAAGGCGAAAGCGCTTTGGCGAAGACTGGCGCGCCTGAGAGGAGTCGAACCTCTAACCCTCAGTTCCGTAGACTGATGCTCTATCCAGTTGAGCTACAGGCGCATCGCAATTCAGACATGTTATCGCAGGAATTGCTCTGGATCTTATTAACGATTTTTTAATTCTCTTAACATCCGATCCCGGTCGAGGCCTATTTTTTCCATGGCATCTTTAGGGTCGTCGTGGTAATGCCGGCAGAACGTGGTCACTTCCGTGATGGTGTGCGCCCCCTTGTCAGCCAATGTCTTTAAGACCGCCCCCCTCAACCATGTTTCGTTGATGACATCCCTGGGGGCCATGCCGCTTTCCTGCGCCAACCGGTCGCGGTACACCGTACTGGGGGACACCGGCATCACGCGCTTCTGGTCATAATTGTATTTGAACACATGCGACAAAAGCACCTTCATGTTTTCCATGCCGCTGGTTTCCGAGATCTCATCCACGACACGGAACATCTTGCCCTCCACGTGATAACGCTTCAGGATGACAAAAACATCCATCAGATTGATGAGGGACTCCGGGACGTTCATGGGTTCATTGTGCAGGCGCATGATCGCTTCCCGCGCGCTTAAGGCGTGGATCGTGCCCATGCAGTATTTACCGATATTGACGGCCGTGATCATGTCCCGCGCTTCCGCCCCCCGCACCTCCCCGACGATGATGCGCTCGGGGCGCATGCGCAAACTGTTCTTGACCAAGTCCGAAAGGTTCAATTCATCATCAGTCTCAAGGCGTGAACAGCTGTCTTCCAGAAAGGTGTTCAATTCCAGCGTGTCTTCAATGACGACCAAACGGTCCTTGGTGGGAATAAAACTCAACAGTGCGTTGAGCAAGGTGGTCTTGCCTGTCCCCGGACCTCCGGCGATGATGATATTGGCCGGCCGGATGGACAGCCCTTCCAGATACAGCCACAACTGCCCCGCCGCCTCATAACTCATGGTCCCGCGTTTGATGAGATCAATGACGCTCAACGGGTCCATCTTGGCCTTGCTGATGGTCAACTGCGGCCCCAGCGGCGCGTCGATGATATTGACGCGTCCGGCGAGATTGGGCAATTCCAGATTGGCGATCTTATGATAACTGGCGCGTCCGGCGAAGATCAGGAGTTTCTGGATGAACAAATGAAGTTCTTTGGAAGAAGCAAAATTACGTCCGGTCGTCATAAACCCTTTTTGGGCGTGGTGGATAAAAATAGGCTTGATCCCATTGATGATAATATCCTCCACCTCGGCGTCGCCCAGCAGATCTTCGATGATCCCGTAAGAAAGAAAATTTTTGACAAAATGGCCTTTTTCATTCTTCGAGGGGAAAAGGCCGATGAACGGCTCACCGTCTTTTTGGCCCAGAAGCGCATTGAGGGCACGCACAACGATCTCCTGACGATCGCTTTGGGGCAAAATGAGCGCCATCTTCCCCTTCAATTGCTCCAGTAAAAGTTCTTCAAGGTCCAAAATTTTCTCTTTGCTCATACGTTCGGTCTTTTCTTGATGGTCACGACGGCAGACTTTCGGGCGTCCAAATATTTCCGGGCAACCCGCCGTATGTCTTGTTTAGTAACGGCATTGATGCGAGCGTCAAAATCTTTATGAAAATCATACCCTAAACCGTACAATTCATTCAGCGCGGTCAATGACGCCAAAGCCGCCGGGGTATCCAGCCCCATCTTGAACGTCCCTTTCAAATAGGCCTTGGCGCTTCTGATCTCCTCATCCGTGACATCCTCGGCGACGAGGGCCTGTGCCTGCCGGGTGAGAATTCCTTTGACACTATCAATTTTATCTTCCGTCGTCAAGACAAAAAGTGAGAGGACGCCGGCATCCATCCCGGGGGTATAATCCGAACCCACCGTATAGGCCTCGCCCAGTTCATCCCTGACCTTGATGAACAGCCGTCCGCTCAAACCGGAGCCCAACAGCGCGTCAATGACTTCCATGGCCCAGCGGTCTTTGTCTTTTAAAACAGGCGCTTGAAAACCCATCATCACAACCGCCTGTTCTTTGTCCATGGCCACTGTTTTTTCACGGGTCCGGTCCGGAGGCGGTTCCTGAAATTCCTTGAGCCGCGGCTTGCCTTTAGACAATCCGGAAAATTTTTTTCTGATCTCCCGCGTCACGGACGCGGGATCGAAATCCCCAAAAACAGCAAGCACCGCATTGTCCGCACGGACAAAACGCTGATAATATCCGACCACGTCTGGACGGGTGATCCTTTGCACCGACTCCTTCGTGCCCAGAACATCACGGCCGAACGGATGGGTCAAATACAAAATTTGAAACAATTCTTTAAAACCGACCGCAGCGATGTCATCGTCCCTGGCATCAATGTCCGCGGCCATGTTGGTCTTTTCATGTTCTATTTCATCCGCGGGAAAAGAGGGTTGCGCCAACAGGCCTTGCATGGCGTCCAAAGCAAAAGACAGGTCATCGGACAGGACGTTCATGCTCAAACCGATGCTGTTGCGTCCGGCAAACCCGGACAAAAAACCGCCCCGATTTTCCACGTTCTTTTCAACGCCTTTGGTCCAGACCCTGGACACCAGCGTACTTAAACCGGACAGTCCAGGATTTTCCTGACGGGTCCCGGCATTAAAAACGCAATCCATGGCGATGACCCCGGTGCTATGATCTTCCCCCAAGAGAACGGTCAAGCCATTGTCCAGAACGATCTTTTGAATATCGGACTTTTGCGGTTTTACTTCGAGTGTCCCGGAAGCCAAACCGCCCTGCATAGGCCTTAAAACAGCAATGGTCAGGTGATCATCCCTCAAATAACGCTGGGCCGCACGTTTGATGTCCTCATTGCCGATGTTCTTGACGGCATCCACATATTTTTTGGAAAAATATGGGTCTCCCGTCATGGCCTCGTCAACGGCCGCCCGATACGCCAAAGATGATGAGGTTTGATTACTAAACACGAACTGGCTTAAGACCTGGCGTTTGGTCTTTGCCAACTCTTCGGCATCCAACCCCGAACGCTGGATCTGTTCAATAACGGACTTGGTTTCTTCCAGAACAACAGACAAATTGTCCTTGCTCATCACCCCTTCGATCGCGAACATGCCTTTGTCCTGGGGGGTAAAATTAGAAGCGGAAATCCCTTCAACCAATTTCTTTTTCTCATAAATATCCTGATAAAGCCGCGAACCTTCCCCCTGCCCCAACGCCATGGCCAAAACGTCAAGGGCATACAAGTCCGGATCGGCGACGCTCACCCCTTGATAGGCCAAAGAAAAACGGACGAGCGGTGTTGCAAAATGGTCCTCAAAGCGGCGCTGCGCGATCTGCGGGGGCTCCTGCGGGGTATTGTGTTGGGGATATGGCCTCGGCTTAAAATCCTTGAACGCTTCTTTGATCAAAGGCAGGGCCTTCTGACTATGCACAGGCCCCGCGACAGACAGGATGATATCATTGGGAATATACCGGGACTTGTAATACGCGTATAACCCCTCCCGCGTGATGCCGTCAAACAGCGACGGATACCCGATGATCGGATGGCGGTAGGGATGGCGGATATAAACATTGTTGAAAACCAGGTCGCTCAAGCGCCGGTCAGGACGGTCATGGTACAAACGCATTTCCCCGTGGATGACCTCGCGTTCTTTTTCAACCTCGGCTGGATCAAACGCGGAATGAACCACCATGTCCGCGATGATGTCCAGCCCCCGCTCAAAATTGCCCGACGGAAGGTTCAGCGTATAGATGGTATAGTCAAAAGAAGTGGACGCGTTGATGGTGCCGCCCAAGGCCTTCACCTCTTTGGCAATGGCGCCGACAGGGCGTTTGGCCGTGCCCTTAAACAGCATGTGTTCAATGAAATGGGATATCCCGGTGCCTGAATATTCCCCTTCAACCGCCGACCCGGTCTTGATATAAGCATCAATGGACAGGACTTCGCTAGACGGCATTTCCTGAACCAGAACGGTCATGCCGTTTTCCAGAACTTCTTTATGGACCTGACCGGCATATACGGGTGAAAAGACGGACAAAAACAGCAGGGAAAAAAGCAGGCGTTTGACCATTTCAGGAAGACCTGCGGTGATATTCATCCAACAGGCGGCGGATGTCTGTTGCTGAATTCTTGGCGATCTGCGAGCAGATAAAGATCAATAAAGAGAACGGCCACACGTCCTCCGGTCCCGCTAACAGGCCGACCGCCGTATTTTCCTGCCTTTGCAGAAGATCGCCGTGATGCCGGATGGCCGCAGGCAGTCCTCCTTCAAAAACATCCAGGGAATGGGTCTTATTGTCGTATTTCAAAGACGGGACCGAAACGCCGCGCACCAGCAAGAAATTGACCATGCTCTCTTCATGAGAAGGATCAAGGCCTTCCGGGGAGAACCCTTCCAGTTGGGGGATGTTGGGAGGCAGGATCAGCGACGGGCGGTCCACGACCACCTCTCCCTGGCGCACCACGGTGTCTCCGGGGTTGATGGATGAAGCGGACAAAAGCACGTACGGGACATGCGTTTCCTTAAACGTCTGCAGGGACTGGACGCGGGAACGGATGATATCGGTTTCTCTTAAGGCCTTGTCCCAGGCATCATGAATATTCATCATATAGATATGGCGAAAAATGGCGGGTAGTCGTGGACGCCAGACGAACCCTGCATCTCCAAGAAATTCAATTACTTGTGAAAATGACTATACGCAAAGGTAGACACGGTTTCGTCTATTTAGGCGACGCCAACTTCTTATTTTGCGGTAGTTTTCGATAATTTTCTTTGCTGATAACTTTCTTACCGCTTTTATGCTCCAACTCTTTTCTTGCGTTGCCCGCGACAGCGCCGCCTTCTCTTTCGTTGATGCCTCTCCAAGCATCGAAAAGATAAGCTCCAAATCAGTCATATGATCCCGCAAATTTTCGCGCTTGAGCCCCTTGTGTTTCTTGTAAGCCGATGGGGTCATGCCAAATGTCGCTTTGGATATTTCAGCAGTCAATATTTCGTATTCTTTTTGTTCTTTTATGCCACGCTTCTGCCACTGGTCGGTTAGCTCTTCACGGATAGCGATTCCGCGCATCCGTTTCTCAATCCAGTCATCGCTATAGCCTTTTGCCTTATATAAAGCCCTTGTTCTCTTTGTCGCCAGCTCTGGATTTTCGATCTCCTGGATACGCTCGTAACCGACCCGAGCCAACCATCGCTTAAACGGCTCAGCCTTCGGGGATGGTATAGATTGAATAATACGAAAAATGCCTTCCGTATTTGCGCAATTGAGCTTTTGATCTCCACCGGATGTCTTAACAGAAAGGGGGGTGACAATTTGTCCCCACCCTTTGCTAAGCTCGTTGTCCCGCTTGCGCATCTTCTTGATATAGTCCTGAACATTAGGCGAATCGGTAAGCGCTAATACGACATCATTAACCACAAACCACCATTCATTGTTATGGATGGTCTTTCTGATCTCTCGTTTCCGGAAAATCGCTATTTTAGTTGTGGTTATTTCTTTGTTCATATTCTCTCACTTCGTCTCATGACAACCCTGGCTATTACGCCTGCCAGGGCTCGCCTGAGCGTCAACAATGGCGGAGAGGGTGAGATTCCTTCTCCCCCGGCCTGACATTCGTCAGGCCTCCTCCGAAATCGGCCGCCCTCGCTCGAACCATTGGCGCTCGGGTCGGCTTCGAATCTCTTTCCTAAAAATGAAACACGGAGAGGGTGAGATTCGAACTCACGGCCCCTCGCGGGGCAACGGTTTTCGGGACCGCCGCATTCGACCACTCTGCCACCTCTCCCAAAGGCGCTAATTATACATATCTTCCCTGCTCAATGGAATCAAATTCGCATAGTACATGAGCCGGGCGATGTCGGACATCTTCAACAGGATGGATATCCTGCCCAACAATACCCCCTTGCCGAGCAGGTCCTTGACCATCTTTCCCCGGGCCGTCAAAACACGCGGCACAACCGGCATAGGAAAAAGGCGGACATGCACCGTGGGGTTATCATTGATAAAACCGGTTTTGATGCCGTATTCCAGGATCTCTTGCAACAGCAAAAGGGTCAAGTTCGCTTTTTTCGGATTGACGCCCCGTTCTGGGGCAAGATGGGCCTTGTAGGATTCAATAACAGCGGGTGTCACCTGGGATAATTTGATCAAATGCGGATGGTCTTTTTTACAAAAAGCGCTGAAATGGCTTGCCGTCAGCCGCAGGCGTTCCAATGTTTTGGGGGGATGCCGGCCGGCCGCGTCATTTAAAAACTGTTCCAAAAAAACAGGCAGGTCAATGTCGCGGACAATGGTCAGGGATTCCCCGCCGGCGATCTTGGCTTCGATGTCTTCCAATAACTTTTGGGCCGCGGCAAGGTCAGGCCCGGCGATTTGGGAATACAAAAGTCCCCGCGCGTAGAATTCAACATAATACGTATTCCCTATTTTACGGACTTGACCCATATAAAGAACGGAGAGGCTGGGATTCGAACCCAGGGCCCCTTGCGAGGCAACGGTTTTCAAGACCGCCGCATTCGACCGCTCTGCCACCTCTCCAATACTACAAAGCCTTATCCTTTAAGCAACCCGGCAAGAAATAACGGTCGCCGCATACCGGTCATATCATACCCATCAGCAAAGATGATCTTTCTTTTGACATCAACAC
>JACPXN010000113.1 GCA_016196515.1 Candidatus Omnitrophota bacterium
ATCCGAAGTTGCGTTTGACAAAGGATCTTCCTGATATTATCAATTTGATCAGGATCAATGAGGTCAATGTTCGAGATAAGAAATTCAAAGAATTGTGCCTTAAATACGGAACGGTTGAAATATATAATAAGATCGTGGAGGCCGTACAATGAGAACGCTTAAGCTGCCTGTTATTCGCGGGACTGTTTCCAAAGCAAGGATCCTTTCAATGAACGAGTATTTAAAATTCGTTCAATTTAATTTGGAACATGTTTTTGACAGGAAGGCTTACGCAAAGTGGAAAAAAATGTTGGTTGTTAATGCGCCGTTTGTTATTTGAGTCAATGAAAGGGATTTTATGTTTAAAATTTTAGTCAGCGACAAACTGGAAAAAGAAGGCCTGGACATCCTCACCGCCGAGCCGGGGTTCACGGTGGATTGCAAGTTCGGCGTGCCGGCGGATGAACTCAAAAAGATCATCAAGGATTATGACGCGCTCATCGTGCGCAGCGGCACGCAGGTCACGGCCCAGGTCATCGCAGGGGCGGACAAGTTGAAAGTGATCGGCCGCGCCGGTGTGGGCCTGGACAATGTGGACCTGCCGGCCGCGACCAAAAAGGGCGTTGTCGTCCTGAACACCCCGGCGGGGAACACCACGTCCACCGCCGAGCATACCATGAGTTTGATCATGGCGCTCTCGCGTAACATCCCGCAGGCCGTGGCGTCGCTCAAAGGCGGCAAATGGGAGCGTTCCAAATTCACCGGCATTGAATTGTACGGCAAGACCTTAGGGATCATCGGCCTTGGCCGCATCGGGACCACGGTCGCTAAAATGGCCCAGGCCTTCGGCATGATCACCATTGGATATGATCCTTTCCTTTCCGCCGAAATCGCCGCGAAGAACGCCATTCGATTGGTGGAATTGGATGAAATTTATAGAACGGCCGACACCATCACCGTGCATATTCCCAAAACCGAAGAAACCACCGGCATGATCGGCGAACAGCAGATCGCCCTCATGAAAAAGACGGCGCGTCTCATCAATTGCGCGCGCGGCGGCATCATTGACGAGAAGGCCCTAGCCAAGGCCTTGGCCGAAAAGCGTATCGCGGGCGCGGCGCTGGACGTCTACAATGCCGAACCGCCGGATTTCAACGGCCCTCTCTTCAAATTGGACAATTGCGTCACCACCCCGCATTTGGGCGCGTCCACCTCCGAGGCCCAGGTCAATGTCGCCGTCGAGATCGCGCAAGCGGTCAGGGACGCGCTCTTGGGCCGCGGCATCCGCAACGCCGCCAATTTCCCGAGTTTGAGTGCACAGGACTACAAAGCCATTGAGCCCTATCTGGACCTGGCCGAACGCATGGGCAAATTCGCCGGCCAACTCGTGCGGGGACGGGTCAAGGAAGTCAAGGTCACCTACAGCGGTGTAGTCACCCAGCAAAAAGTGGCGCCGGTCACCATGGCTTTGGCCAAAGGGCTTTTGACGCCGGTGCTGGGCGAGACGGTCAATACCGTCAATGCCATGAACATGGTCAAGGACCGCGGCATTAATATCCAGGAGATCATTTCCAACCAGGAAGGCGAATACGTGAATCTGGTCAGCGTGGACGTCGTTTCCGACAAAGAGACGTTCGGTGTGTGGGGGACGCTGACCGGCAACCATCAGCCGCGCATCGTCAAGATCAACAATGTTTACGTCGAGACCGTGCCCGCCGGACACATGCTGTTTATCAACAATAACGATAAGCCCGGCATTGTCGGCGCCATCGGCACCATCCTGGCGGCGGCCGGCATCAACATCGCCGGCATTACCCTGGGCCGTGAGGACCAGCAGGGGGTGGCGGTCAGTGTGGTCAATGTGGACAGCCAGATCCCCGAGCCCGTTTTAGTCCAACTCAAGCAGACCAAAAATATCCTGTTCGCCAAAACCATCAAGGTGTGACCTTAAAGAAGGGCAGCATGAATCTTGTTGTTGTAGGCGCTCAATGGGGGGATGAAGGCAAGGGGAAATTGATCGACATCCTTTCCGAGGGTGTTGATATTACGGTGCGTTATCAGGGCGGCAATAACGCGGGCCATACGGTCATTGTGGGGGACGAGGAATACATCTTTCATCTTGTCCCCTCGGCCATCCTGCGCCGGGACAAGGTCTGTGTCATCGGCAACGGGGCGGTCGTTGATCCCAAGGCCCTGCTCGATGAGATCGGCGCTCTCAAGAAACGCGGCCTGCCTATGACGGGTCAACAACTTAAAGTAGCCTCCAATGCCCATGTGGTCATGCCGTATCACCGGGTCATGGATGGTTTGAGGGACAGCAAGCGGGCCCAGAAGATCGGGACCACGGGCAGGGGCATCGGCCCTTGTTACGCGGACAAGGTGGGGCGCATGGGGGTGCGCATGGCCGATCTTTTAAATCCCCGCGCGCTCAAGGCCAAGATCGCGGACAATCTCGCCGAGAAGAATGATATTCTCGTGAATGTGTATCGGCACAAGCGTTATGATTTCGACGCTGTTTATCAGGAATATTTGGGCCATGGACAGCGCTTGAGGCCCTATATCTGCGACACAGCGTTGTATTTGAACGCCGCCATCGACCGCGGGAAAAAGATTCTTTTTGAGGGAGCGCAGGGCACGTTTTTGGACATTGATTTCGGCACATACCCGTTCGTCACGTCGTCCAACGCCACCACCGGCGGGGTTTCCTCCGGCACAGGTGTGCCGCCGACAAAGATCGGCAGGGTCGTTGCCGCGGTCAAGGCCTATACCACGCGCGTGGGGGAAGGGCCGTTCCCCACGGAATTCAAAGGGTCCATGGACGAAGCCATCCGCCGCAAGGGCCTTGAGTTCGGCGCCACCACCGGCCGGCCGCGGCGCTGCGGCTGGTTTGACAGCGTGCTGGTGCGTTACGCGGTCATCATCAACGGCGCCACCCAGCTCGCCATCATGAAACTGGATGTTTTGGACGACCTGCCCCAATTGAAGATCGCCACCGCGTATACATATCAGGGAAAGACCTATAAGGATTATCCGCACGATGGCGAGGTCTTGAGCCATGTTAAACCGGTGTACGAGGTCCTGCCCGGTTGGTGTGCCGATACCCGCAAGGTACGTTCGTTCGTCCAACTGCCGGCCAATGCCCGTCGGTATATCCGCCGGCTTGAGGAATTGTTGAAAGTGAGGGTCAAATACATTTCCGTGGGCTCCGGGCGGGACGCGACCATCGTCCGATAGAGGGCGGATTTTCTTGACTTTAATAAACGGCTGTGATAATTTGAGTTCCTAAATTATTCAACAACAGGGGGAATAGCATGCGTCAGAATCGGATGTTTTTTGTCACCATGGTCTTGGGCGGGTTGATCGCCATCGGGTTTTCCGGCTGCACGATCATTTTTCAAAAGGGCCGCCGCACCGACGTCGAGAGGATTTCCAAACTTAAAAGTGATTTGAGCGAACTGGAGCGCGCCAAGCAGGAACTGGAGAGCCGTCTGAAAAACGAGATCAACGACAAAGAGGTCAAGGTCGAGATGCTGTCCAAAGGTCTTGTCATCACCTTTGTCGCGGAGGTGCTTTTCGATTCCGGCAAAGCCCAACTGCGCAAGGATTCCCTGCCTAAACTTGACAAGGTCGCCGGTGTCCTGAACACCACGGTGGCGGACTTGAACGTCGGTATTGAGGGCTATACGGACAATGAGCCCATCCGCAAGTCGGGATGGAAGTCCAACTGGGAATTGTCCTCGGCGCGGTCTTTAAGTGTTCTGCATTATTTGAGCCAAAAGAACGTTTCCGAACCGCGTCTGGCGGCCATCGGTTACGGCGAGTTCAAGCCCGTTGCCCTCAATACCACCAAAGAAGGCCGTCAAAAGAACCGCCGGGTCGAGATCGTGATCCTGCCTAAAACAGAAAAGACAAAATCCGAAGAATGAGAAAAGATGTTGTTGTGGTCGTTCTAGGATTACTGGTCGTCGGGCTTTCGGTTTTTCTGGTGCGTTCCCTTGAAAAAGAACACAGGGCCCTCAAAGGCCTTGAGGAAGAAAGATACAGCCGCATGGTGGCTGAAGAAAGTTTGCAGAAGAACGCCGCGAAGCTCTCCACGATGCAAGAACAGATCAAGGTGGCCTCGGACAAGATGGCAAAGATCCAGGACATTGTGGAACAGGAAAAGGGCGTTAATGCCGATTTGAAGAAACAATATGCGCAATTGGCCGAAGCCAAAGAGGCCCTGGAAGCCAAGGTCAAGACGGCAGTTCAGGAACAGACCGCGCAGGCGCCCGTTGCGGCCCCGGCGAAATGATGGTGCGTCGAAGGATTTAGGCGTGTGCGTTGAATTGTCTGCGGAAGAGTACCAAGGGGATGCAAATCCCCTTTTTCCATTTTATGGAAGACATGAAAGTTCCGGCACATGTGGCGATCATCATGGACGGCAACGGCCGTTGGGCACAGGCGCGGCATTTGACGCGCGCCCGGGGACACCTTGAAGGCGTCAAACGTGTTGAAGAGATCACGCAGGCGGCCCTTCAGGCAGGGGTCAAGGTGTTGACCCTGTACGCTTTTTCGA
This sequence comes from Candidatus Omnitrophota bacterium, assembly GCA_016196515.1. Classification (GTDB taxonomy): domain Bacteria; phylum Omnitrophota; class Gorgyraeia; order Zapsychrales; family Fredricksoniimonadaceae; genus JACPXN01. Next base: position 4,538 of record JACPXN010000113.1, read on the forward strand.
CGGAGAATTGGTCGCGGCCCCAGGATGAGGTGAGTATGCTCATGCGCACCCTGGTTTCGGTCCTCAACCAAAAGGCCAAAGAACTGCACGTCCACGGTGTCCGGATCCGTTTCATCGGCCGCCGCCAGGGCGTTGACGATCATGTGCTGGCCGCCATCCAGTCGGCCGAAACCATGACCGGAGCGAACACAGCAATGACCTTGAACGTGGCGTTCAATTATGGAGGCCGCGCCGAGATCGCGGACGCGGTCAAGGCCCTTGCGCTCGACGTCAAAGCCGGGCGCGCGGGTCTTGAGGACATCAGCGAAGAGACATTGGGCCGTTACCTGTATACCGCCGGCCAGCCGGACCCGGACATTTTGATCCGCACTTCGGGTGAGCAAAGGATCAGCAATTTCCTGCTCTGGCAGTTGTCGTACGCGGAGTTGTATTTCACGGACAAGTTTTGGCCGGAATTCACGGCCCAGGAGTTTCACAAGGCGTTGGCCGAGTTTGCCGGACGTCAGCGCCGTTATGGCGGCGTGAGATCCTAGGAGACACTATGTCGCGCGCGCGTTTTTTATCCGCTTCGTTCATGGCGATGCTGGCCGCCTGGGCCGTGGTCAATGATTTCATGTTCATCGCCGTTATTTGTTTCCTGACGGCGGGCGGTTTGTACGAGTTCTTTCACATGGTGCGGAAAAAGGATGTCCCAATCTACAGTTATATCGGTATTTTGATCGGCCTGTTGATCCCGATCACCATCTTCACGCGTTTTGCGTTGACCAAGAATTGGGAATTGCTTTTTATCGTTGTCGGGTTTTTGCTCATCCTCCTGCTGCAATTTTCCAGGAGGGACAACCGCAACGCGATCCTGGGGCTTTCAACCACACTGTTCGGCGTTCTGTATGTTTCGTGGTTTTTCAGCTTTCTAGTCAAGATCCGGATGATGCTTCCCGGTGTCGAAGGCGTAAAACTCGCCGGGTTCATTCTGCTCGTCACCAAATCCGGGGATGTCGGCGCGTTTTTGATCGGCAGCCGGCTGGGACGGCATCCGCTTCTGCCCAAGGTCAGTCCCCATAAAAGTGTGGAGGGCAGTATCGGGGCTTTGTTGTTCAGCACTTTGACAGCGGCGGCTTGCCGGTCTTTTTTGCCGGCGGAGGCGCATTTTCCGTTCTTGCAGATCGTTTTGATGGGCGCTTTTTTCGGAGGGATAGGCCAACTCGGAGACCTGTCGGAGTCGCTCATCAAACGCGACTGCGGGGTCAAGGATTCCGGCCGGCTTTTGCCGGGTTTGGGCGGCGTTCTGGACATGATCGACAGCGTTTTGTTCGCGGCGCCGGCGTTTTATTTGTACATGAGTTCAACGTTAAAAAGTCTGTCGTAGGGGCGATGCTTGTCATCGCCCAAAAGGGCGAACACAAGGTTCGCCCGTACAGATAATATTTATGCGTCCCAAACGGATCGCGATTTTAGGCTCTACGGGCTCCATCGGTGTCAATACGTTAAAGGTTATCGGGCGTTACCCCCGACGTTTTATTGTCACGGCTTTGTCGGCGTATACGAATACTGTTCTTTTACAAAAGCAGGTCAGGCAATTTGCGCCCAAACACGTGGCGGCCGCGCCCCGGACGTTGGCGGGCCTCAAGAGATCAGTGCCCTCTTCGACGCGGTTGTATGATGCCGAAACAGATTTGGGCGCTATGGCCGCCCTTAAAGAGGTGGATGTGGTCGTCATCGCCATGCGCGGGGCAGGGGCATTGGCCCCGTTTCTGGCCGCGGCCAGGGCGGGTAAGACCATTGCGCCGGCCAATAAAGAGGCCCTGGTCATGGCCGGAGAGATATTGATGAAAGAGGCGCACCGCTTTGGGGCCCGGATCATCCCGGTGGACAGCGAGCAAAGTGCCATTTTTCAATGCCTCGATGGGGCCAAGACCCCGGTCAAAAGCGTGCATTTGACGGCGTCGGGAGGTCCTTTGCGGGACGTGCCGGCGTCGCGATTTGGCGCCATGACGGTCAAAGACATTTTGCGCCATCCGCGCTGGAACATGGGGCCGAAGATCACGGTGGATTCGGCGACGCTGATGAACAAGGGTTTTGAATTCATCGAAGCCCAGCGGCTCTTTGGTTTGCGTTTTGACCAGATCAAGGTGGTGGTGCATCCCCAGGCCATCATTCACTCGATGGTGGAATTTGAGGACGGGTCCATTTTAGCCCAGTTGGGCGTGACCGACATGCGTTTGCCCATCCAGTATGCGTTGACCTATCCCGATCGTCTGCCCACGGGTTTGGGGCGTTTGGATCTGGCGGGATTGAAACAGTTGAATTTTCAAAAACCGGACCTGAAGAAATTCCCGGCTTTGGGACTGGCGTTTGAAGCGGCGCGTTCGGGCGGCACGCTGCCGTGCGTGCTCAATGCCGCCAACGAGGAAGCGGTGGAGGGATTTTTGAAAGGGAAGATCGGTTTTACGGCCATTTATAAAGTGGTTGAAAAAATCGTGCGCCGGCATAAAATAATTGCGTCTGCGACGGTCG
>JACPXN010000008.1 GCA_016196515.1 Candidatus Omnitrophota bacterium
ACCATCAGCCCTGAAAACGATCAAAAACAAACGCTGTCCTTCATACAACACTTCACCCGGAAAGGTCAGGGTCGCCCGGCCCACCTTAAACCCCATTTGTTTGATATCGTAGGTGATGACCTCCCCCGCGCTAAACGGCGCGGGCGCGGCATACACGGACACGGCACAAGCCGCGGTCCCCAAAAGCAAAAACCCTGAAAGAAAAAGTGACTTCATCGCTCGTCGTACTCTTTCAAGAACGCCTCCAGGACACAAGCGCCGTTATACAAATTTTTGATTTCCGCGTATTCGTCGTTGGCATGGATGACGCCGTGACTGCCCCAGCCCGTGGAAAAAGCCGGGATGCCATGGTCCTGAAAAAACGTGATGACCGTGGCCCCCTGGCTTCCCGTCCATTTCGTCTTGAACCCCATTTTTCGACACACGTCCACGTATGTTTTGACAAAAGGATGCTGGGGGTTGATCTCATACGGTTTCTGGCTGTCATCAATGATGACCTTGAACTTTTTTGTCTCTCGGCCGACAACGGCCCTGACCTCTTGGACGACGCCCGCGGCGGTCATGCCGGGCATGAAACGGACATCAAGGGAAAACTCACAGAAATCCGCCACCATATTGACCTTGTCCCCGCCGCGGATCGTGCCGATATTCTTCGTCGGAGGGACCAGCAAAGGATGTTTTCTGAACTTGAACTGGTGCTCCTTCAACCGGTTGATGACGCGGCTGGCGATCTCAATGGCATTGACCCCCATCCAATTGTAAGCGCCATGCGCCTTTTTGCCGAAGATCTGCACCCGGCAATGGACCAGTCCCTTTTGCGCGATGATGGCGTCGAACTCTTCCGAATCCGTGATGAGCGCCACCTTGGGGCGCAAGACCCCCTGATCCAGCAAAGGCCGTATGCCGTAATGGCTCCCTGTTTCTTCGTCCACGGTGGCGGCAAAAACAATGTCCCTTTTCAGGCCAACACCGTCCTCGACCAGACTGCGCAGGGCTTCCATGCCGACAGCGCAATTGCCCTTGTCATCGCTGGCCCCACGGCCATAAATACGGCCACGATGGATCTCGCCGCCGGTCGGTTTGAACGTCCAGCCCGAACCGAAAAGGACTGTATCAATATGTGGGGTGATGAGTACTGCTTCCTTGGCCGCCTGCGGGCGGGGCCATGTGCCTTTGAGCGTCGCAATGACATTGGGACGGTCCTTTTGAAAACTGACCATCTTAACGTCCAGCCCCAAAGACCGCATGTCCTTTTCGATGAATTTGGACACAGCCCGTTCATTGCCCGGCGGATTGACGGAATCGAACTGCACAAGTTTCTGCGTGAGCCGGACAAGCCGATTTCTATTGACCATTAGCCCAGGATCCCCTTTGCCTTCTCCTCGCCTTCCAAACGCTTGAAATCCTCATAGTCCACGAAGATGATCTCCGGGTGCTCGTGACTGATCTTGAGTATTTTGGGCATGTGTTCCCTGATATTTTGAAAAGCAATATACTTAAACGGTGTTTTGCACTCCGGGCATTCTTTCACGTCCACTTTCAGGTCCATTTTCCTGCAATGGGCGCAAGTGCCGGACAAGGCCCCGTAGGTAAGCAAGTGGGTCTTCACCTCGTCTAAATAAAATTTCTTATAAATGCGCAGAAACCGCTCGGACATATCGCGGATTATAACACTTTCAAAGCGCGTCGGCAATGGCGACATAATTCTGCAAACTCAATGTCTCCGGACGGGCCTGGGGCGATAAGCCCAGCCGGGTCAGGACAGCGGACAATCTCCCTTTGTCCGCCAGCGGGGACAGGGCATTCACAATGGTCTTGCGCCGCTGGGTGAATGCCGTGCGGACAACGGCAAACATTTTCTGTTCATCCTTGGGATGATAGGCGGGCTTGGGATGAAAAACAAGGCGGACAAAACATGAATCCACCTTCGGCACTGGAGTAAAACAGGCGTTCTTGATCTTGAACAATACCTTAACGTCGGCGTAATATTGGACAAAACAACTCAAGGAACCATAATCCCTGCCTGTCCGGCAGGCAGGCTTGCTTCCCGGCTTGGCGGCCAAACGTTCGCCGAATTCTTTCTGCACTGTCAGGAATGCTTCTGTAATATGCGCGCGATGTTTTAACAAATGTTCAATGATGGGCGTGGAAATGTAATACGGGATGTTGCCGATGACTTTGACGGGCGCCGGTACACTATTAAAATTCCATTTTAAAAAATCCGCGTGAATCACGTGCACTGGATTCCCGACAGAAACTTTCGGGAATGACAACTGCAAGTGATCGACCAAATCCTTATCATACTCAACGGCATATAAAACCTTCACCTGCGGGGCAAGCAAGCGCGTCAAAGGACCTTTCCCCGGCCCGATCTCGACGACCGTGTCCCCGGATGTAAAGGGACCGGCCTCGATGATCTTGTTCAGGATCCGTTGATCATTAAGGAAATTCTGCCCCAGAGGCGCTTTCAT
>JACPXN010000009.1 GCA_016196515.1 Candidatus Omnitrophota bacterium
GCCACCGCCTGACGAAACGCGAGGACGGCTCTCCTAGGTGTGTGGCCTGCATGATGTGCGAGACCGTCTGCCCGGCGCGCTGTATCGAGATCACGGCAGCCGAACACCCGGACCCCAACATTGAGAAATACCCCGCCGAATTCATCCTGGATCTGGGCAAATGCGTCTACTGCGGTTTTTGCGTGGAGGTCTGCCCCGAAGACGCGATCCGCATGGACACCGGCCGGCTCGATATCGCCGAATATTCCCGCGAGAGCATGATCTACGACAAAAAGCGGCTGATGCAAGAGTAAAGGAGGCCAATGAAAATAACATTGAGACTTGTCTGTTTCCTGGTCGGCATCGTGGCCCTGGTCGCGTTCGTGTTCTCATCCTGGCAGGTCAGGCAGGAAGAAGACCGTCTCAAGGGAGAATTGGAAAAAAGGGCCGGCGTCATTGCCGATACCCTTAAGATCGCGGTTGAACCCTTATTATCGGCGGACAACACCAAGGCCCTTCAATCCACGGTGGACAGGTTTTCCGACCGTGAACGGTTGGTCGGCATCGCCATCCATGATGTTCGGGAGAATTTGATCGTCGCCTCCAGGGAACGAGGCATTATACGTGTATGCCGTTGCGATCCCGGCGGACAACGAGGTTGCGTACGTCCTGTCGATCTTTTATGATGCCGGTTATATCCAGGAACGCATCCATCGCCTGTGGATCAACAGTTTCTGGCGGGCCTCTGTCCAGGCGTTCCTGATCACGCTGGCAACGTTTTTCCTTATTTATTTTAATGTGATGGCCCCCATCAAGAAGACCACCGAATGGATCAGGAGGATCCGCAAAGGTGAATCTGTTCCCAGGCTGGACGCCAAGGGAGAATTGCTGCTGGGTCCTTTGGCCCAGGAGATCACACAAATGGCCAAGAGTTTGGAGATGGCCAGATTTGCCGCCGAGGAAGAGGCCCGGCTGCGGTATTCTTCGGAGTCCCGATGGACGCCGGAGCGTTTGAAAGAGGTGGTGCGGCTCAAACTTAAGGGTAAGCCGCTGTTCGCGGTTTCCAACAGGGAGCCGTATATGCATATTCATAACGGCAATCGGATCGAGTGCATTGTCCCGGCCAGCGGCTTGGTCACGGCCCTTGAGCCGGTGCTCAATGCCTGCGGAGGCACATGGATCGCGCAGGGCTCGGGTGACGCGGACAAGGAGACGGTCGACAAGCACGATAAGATCAGGGTTCCTGTGCAGGAGCCGAAATATACCCTGCGGCGCGTATGGGTGGACAAGGACGTGGAGGAGGGGTTTTATTGCGGATTCTCCAATGAAGGGCTGTGGCCATTGTGCCACATCGCGCACACCCGCCCCATTTTCAGGAGCAAGGACTGGGATGATTACAAGACCGTCAATAAGAGATTCGCCGAGGCGGTCCTGCAGGAGATCGACGGGGTGCCGGAACCGCATATTTTGATACAGGATTATCATTTCGCGCCGTTGCCGCGTTTGATCAAGGCGGCAAGGCCGGACGCGCGGGTGGCGATCTTCTGGCACATCCCGTGGCCGAATCCGGAATCGTTCGGCATTTGTCCATGGCGCAAAGACCTTTTGCAGGGCATGCTCGGCGCGGACCTTGTCGGTTTCCACACGCAGTTCCATTGCAATAACTTCATTGAATCCGTGGACCGGTTCCTTGAATGCCGCATTGATTATGAGCATTTTACCGTCAACCGGGAAGGCCACACCACGTGGATCAAGCCGTTTGCCATCAGCATTGATTCCAACCCCGTCGACGGGGCCCAGCCCCAGGCCCCATCCACAAAAGAGGGCCTGCTGAAGCCCCACGGCATCCAGGCCAATTGGCTTGGCGTGGGAGTGGACCGCCTGGATTATACCAAGGGTATCGTGGAGAGGTTTCGGGCCATTGAGAACCTGCTGGACAATCATCCGTCGTTCAGGGGGAAATTTACGTTCGTGGAATTGGGGGCCCCGAGCCGCACCATGATCCCCAAGTATAAGGAATTCATCGATGAGATCGTCAAGGAGACCGAGCGCATCAACGCCAAGTTCAAAATGAAGAACTGGCAGCCCATCCTGCTGTTGATGAAACACCACAGCCACAAGGACATCATCCCGTTTTACAAGGCCGCGGACGCGTGCATGGTGACGTCCTTGCACGATGGGATGAACTTGGTCGCCAAGGAATTCATTGCGGCGCGCGATGATGAGCAAGGGGTGCTGGTCCTAAGTCAGTTCACCGGCGCTTCCAGGGAACTGAATGACGCGCTGATCGTCAACCCTTATGATATCGCCCAGATGTCAGAGGCCTTAAAACAGGCCCTGGAAATGCCGGACAAGGAACAGGCCGAGCGCATGAAGCGCATGCGCGATATCATCAAAGACAACAACATCTACCGCTGGGCCGGAGAACTGGTGGGGCAATTGACCCAGGTCCGGATCGAGGGCGAGGAATCTTTGGCATGACGCAAATTTCCGACGCTCTGGATGCGTTAAAGGACCATGTCGCCGGCAGAGAGATGGCCCTTTTTTTGGATTATGACGGCACGCTGGCGCCGATCGCACAGAGGCCGGAGAAGGCCGTACTCGCCTGCGCGATGCGGTCGCTCTTGCAGGATCTGGCCGCGGCCCCCGCGTGCAGGGTCTGCGTCGTCAGCGGCAGGGCGCTGGCGGACATCAAGGAGCTCATCGGGGTCGGCAATATCGGCTATGTCGGCAATCACGGCTTTGAAATGGACGTTCCCGATTTCGTTCTCGGGAATTTTGATCTTGCGCGGACCGGGGAAGTTTTGGGACTCTTAAAGGAAGAGATCGGCAAAGCCATCTCTTTTTTTGAAGGCGCGTTCGTTGAGGACAAGGGCATCACGTTGAGCGTGCATTACCGCCTTGTCAGGCCCCGGTCGGAGGGTCCCATCAAACGTTTGCTGGAGGACATCACGAAACCCTTTGTGGCCAGGGGGGAAGTGCGCGTCAGTTTGGGCAAGAAGGTTTTTGAAATAAAACCGCTCATTGATTGGGACAAGGGCCGGGCTGTTGTATGGCTTTTGGGCGAGCATCAAAAGGCCTGCGGGACGGTCCCGGCTGTTGTTTATATCGGGGATGACCGGACGGACGAGGACGCCTTCGAGGCCCTTACGGGCAGGGGCATCACCATCAAGGTCGGCGAAGGCGCGACGGCCGCGGAGTATCATGTGAAAGACCAGAACGAGGTCATTGTCCTGTTGAAGGCGATATTGGACCTAAGGGGGAAGGGATGACCGCGGGGCCCGCTCAAAATTTGAATTACGGCATCATCGGCAACTGCACCAGCGCGGCACTGGTCAATGAGGACTGCTCCATTGACTGGCTATGCCTGCCTTTCTTTGACTCTTCTTCCGTGTTCGCGCGTATTCTTGATGAACAAAAAGGGGGACATTTTAAAATTTGGGCAAAAGACATTTTAAATGTTGAGCAATCTTACCTGTACCACACTCCCATTATCAAAACAGTTTTTACGACCAAGGACGGGGCGTTTGAGGTGAGGGATTATATGCCCCGTTTCAGCCCTCATATTGGACAGGTTTATTGTCCGGCCGAGATCCACCGGGATGTTCATCTGGTCCGGGGGAACCCCAAGATCATCGTTGAATTCAACCCAAGGCCTAATTACGGCTTGAGCGAGGCCAAACTGACCCCGCATCCTGAATATTTAAAAGTAACGTCCGTTCAGGGCGAATACAACAGTTATTATCTTTATACAAATTTCAACATGAATGACATCATGCAGGACAAGGAAATCGAGCTCAAAGGATCGGCCTATTTTCTTTTGTCCTATCACGAGAAAATGGATCCGGTGACCCCGGATAAAATATTGATGGAATACGAACGCACAAAAAGTTATTGGCTGGATTGGGTCTATCGGACGAAGGTCCCTGCGAAATACCGGGAAATGCTCATCCGTTCGATCATCACGCTCAAACTGTCCATGTTCCAGCGCACCGGCGCGGTCATTGCCGCGCCGACAACGTCCATACCGGAGATCATCGGGAAAGAGCGCAACTGGGATTACCGTTATTGCTGGGTGAGGGACGCGTCCATGATCATTGATCTGTATTCCCGCATCGGGCATGCCAGGACTTCGCTGAGGTATATCAATTTCATCCTGAACCGGATGCTCGTTAAAGATTACACCATTTTGGTGGTGTACGGCATCAATGGGGAAGAGAAGCTTGAGGAAAGGACCCTGGAGCATTTGAGCGGGTATGGGGGATCGCGTCCGGTGCGCGTCGGCAATGCCGCCTATAAACAGAAACAAAATGACGTGTACGGGGAGCTGATCGAGACGATCTACACGTCGTTTGTCGTTGATTTCCGCAGTGACCTGTTATTGAATGAAGAAACCTGGACGGTGGTGCGTTCTTTGGTCAAAAATGTGGAAAAAATATGGAAAGAGCCGGACAGCGGCATATGGGAACGCAGGGGACCCCTGCGGCATTTTGTCCATTCCAAACTCATGAGCTGGGTCGCGATGGACAGGGCGGCAAAGATCGCCCAATTCATCGGCAAGACGCGCTATGTCGCGGGATTTTTAAAAGTGGCGGAGGAGATCAAGGAGGATATTTTAAAAAACGGATGGGACGATGAGTTAAAGAGTTTTGTGATGTATTATGGCGGCAAGGAATTGGATGCTTCCAACCTCTTGATGCTTCACTATGGCTTTCTGAACAAGGATGATCCCCGCATGGTGAGCACGGTGCTTAATACACATAAAGTATTGGTCAAAGACAGTTTTGTCCTGCGTTACAAAGCCCCTGATGAATTCGGCGCGCCGCAAAACGCCTTTATCGTGTGTACGTTTTGGATGATCAACGCCCTGCACCTGATCGGGCATGAACAGCAGGCGCGCGATATGCTGGAGAAGATCATGTCTCATGCCAACAGATTCGGGCTTTTTTCCGAAGGCATAGAGACAGACACCGGACGTTTGACGGGCAATTTCCCCCAGGGGTATTCGCACCTGGCCTTTATCCAGACCGTTTTTGTTCTGGAGACGCAATATGACTGGAGCGACGCGTCCAGGAAACGGATAAAATAATACCCAGACATGGTCCTCGTTTTTTCCTCTCTCTTAATTTTCGGAATCATTTCAGGCCAATTTGTTGATTTTTTTCAGGTCCGCGGGGTTTTGACCTTCAGCGCGTCCGTGTGCCTGGCCTATATCATGATGGACGTGGGGCGGGAATTTTCCGTTGAGAAAAGAAGTGTCGGGAGTTATGGACGGGATTTTTTGATCGCTACGGCGGCCGCGGTGCTCCCGGCGGTGCTGTGGTTTGGATATTTTGTGGTCTTTGTCAACAGTCCTTGGAAGCCGGCGTTATTGTCAGGGCTTTCTTCGGCGCCCACATCCGCCGGCGTTCTTTTTGCGATGATGACAGCGGCTGGTCTTTCCGCCGGCTGGGTCTTTAAGAAAGCACGGGTATTGGCTGTCCTGGATGATCTGGCCACGATCCTGCTGTTAACGCCGCTTGCGATCATTATGTATGGATTTGAATGGAAGGCGGTCGCGGCCCTCATCCTGGTCAGTGGATTGTTGTTCGCGTCATTCCGCTGGCAGGGTGCCATTCCATGGCCGTCCAGAACGGTCTGGCTTTCTGTTTACGCGCTTGTCTTAACGGGCATGGTTTTTTTGGTTGAGCAGACAACGCACATTCATTTAGGGGTGCTGGTCCCGGCCTTCGTGTGGGGATGTTTGCTGCGCCTGCCCGCGGATCAGCGTCTTGAAGGGCCGCCCTCTCCAATATCCCTGGATGCTGTCATCAAGGGAGCATTCATGCTGTTGGTCGGGCTGACCTTTCCCAAGATCACGGCCGGATCGGCTTCTCTGGTACAAACAGCAGGCCATGTGCTGGCTCTGACTGTCCTGGCGAATGCCGGGAAATTATTTTTGGTCTTTTGCTACAAGACAGAAGCCACCCTGAAAGAACGGATGGCCTTGGGCGTTGCGATGTTTCCCCGCGGGGAAGTGGGGGCCGCGGTTTTGCTCATCGCCATCGGCTATGGCTTGGGCGGCTACGAAAACACCCTGGCCGTCTTGAGCTTAGCGCTTAACCTGATCCTGACCGGGGCGTTTATCTGGCTCGTGATCCGTTTATTGAAGACGTAAATGCATTTCCTTATCCCGCCGTGACAGCCGCGTCAAGGAAGGGGGCACGAAGATTTTATATCTTGATTTTATGCGATAACTGTGCAGAATGAATAAAAGGCCTGCCGCTCGTCTAGCGGCAGGCACGTTATCGTATATGCAATAGAATAAACAGAAGCTACCACATACGTTTCGTCCCCGCCGCTTCTGTTTAATAATCCCCGTTTTTGACAAGGAAATAAAATGGCCCCACTAAATAACAGTGATCATCTTTGCGGTAAGGTCGCTGTCTTTATTGACGCGGCCAACATCATCCATTGTTATAAAGATACAGGATGGAAAATTGATTTAAAGAAATTAAAGAAATACTTCGAGGAAAAATGTACCCTAACCGCAATTTATTACTATAGTGCTTATTTTGAGGACAATACTCGTCAGCAATCATTTCTTGAAATGCTAAGCCGCAAAGGATTTATTCTACGAACAAAGAAAATAAAGAAGATCATAGACGATGGTGGCAACGTGATGCTTAAGGGGAACTGCGATACCGATATTGTGGTGGACGCTGTTTCTAGTTTGGAAAATTACGATACTGCAGTGCTCATGAGCGGAGACAGTGATTTTGTTTCTCTAGCCAATCTACTTAAAGGCAAGAACAAGAAGGTGGTCATTATTTCTATGCGGGGGCATGTCGCGAAAGAGTTGATTCAAGCGTCGGATTATTATTGTCCAATCGATAAATTTAAAGAAAAATGGGAATTAAAACTCCCCTAAAATCACGAAACCCGCCTGCACCGTAAGGCACATAGCGGGTCCGGATGACTTGTCTAAATAAAGTATATAAGGTAATTGAATTTTGTCAAGCTTTAGGCTTATGGGTGGATGAGGGACATTCCTTTGACGGCGGTGATGGCCGCGTCAAGGAAGGGGCCCTGGAAGATCCCGATGCCGACGATGCCGATGATGGCAACTCCGAGGACTAAGCGCATGGGTAAGGATACCGGGATGGGGG
>JACPXN010000102.1 GCA_016196515.1 Candidatus Omnitrophota bacterium
ATGAGAAACGTCTGTCACTTCCAATACCGCCAGCAAAGAGGCCTGCGATTTAGAGCCGCTGGTGTCAAAATACAAATTCCTGAAATACTCCCCCGGCGCTTTGCCAAGGTCTTTGACAAAGTCGCGCTTGCGCAGCATCGCATAGGTGGAATCAAAACGCTCTTTGACGATGGGCAAAACCCCGCCATAGTGGGCAAAAATAAAATTCACGTCGGGATGCCTCAAAAATACGCCGGACATCATCATCTTGCCGATCGCCATGGACACGTCAAACACATATTCCAAAACCGGGCTTAGCAAGGGATCGCGCACGCGTTGTTCGCCGATGGGGTCCATGATCTGGGGATGGACATGAATGGGAAAATGTTTGGCACGGGCGAACGCGTACACGTCTTCAAACAGGGCATCGTCGGGATAGATCCCCTGATAACTGGACGCAAGAGAAATGGCTTTCAGCCCCAGGTCTTCCACGCGCTTCAATTCCCGGGCGATGGCCGATGGGGCATCCGCCGGAATAATGCCGGCACCGATGAAACGGTCCGGATATTTTTTTACAAGATCGGCAATAGAGAAATTATAAACAGAGCATAATTTCTCCCATCCGCCCATATTGAGGTGCGCGTCGCTGGTGGGATACACCAGCAAGGCCCGATCCACGTGATGCTCGTCCATGAGACACAGCTGTTTGTCCGCGTCCGACCAATGCTCTTTAAAAAACGCGGTCTTTTGCGCCACCTGCGGCGGCATATAATGGCTGTGGGCGTCGATGACCATCAGATCATTTTACTGTCTTTAAGGATCTTGTCCGCGATCTGCAGGGCCTTCATGAGTTCCGGCAAAAGGTGAATGTTGATGGAAACGCCTTTGGCCGTCGGGACCATTTGGTCGGAGCCCTGGGTCAATGTCCATATGCGCACATCGACCAAGTCATTGCCCTTGAACTCGCGGATGCCCACACGGACTTCCTGGAACTTGTTCTTGGGAAATACTGAAACTGTTTTGTCCATGCCCCCCTCCTTACTTCGCCTGCGTCTGTTGATAGTCAATGACGGGTTTCGTCCATGTCGTCAATTGATTGATGACCGCCAATTCCAAAGGACAGGCGTTGGCCGGTACCGACAAGGCGAATGAAACCATGTCCGCGACCGCCACCGGGTCCATCAAACGGTCCTTTTGCTGCTGCGCAACGTCTTTGAGATGGTCGGTCAGGTCGCTGGCCACCACACCGGGCAATAAAGACGTGACCTTGATATTGTGTTCACGCATTTCCCAGAACAGGCCTTTGAGGAACGCCCGCAAGCCCATTTTCAGGGAACTGTAGGCCAAAAATCCGCGCGGGATGGGGTCCACCAGCGTTGACCCGGAAACCACGCTGATGATCTGTCCGCTCTTGCGCGCCACCATGTCGGGGATGACTAAACGGATCAGGCGCACATAGCCCAGATAATTGACATGGGCGAGCATTTCAAAATCCTCGACGGGCTGTTGGTGGAACGGATGCTGGCTGGACACGCCGGCCACGTTGACGAGAATATCGATCTGTTTGAAACGCGCCTTGGCTTTTTCCACCAGACCTTTAAGGTCTTCCAGTTTGGCCACGTCCGTCGGAATACCGATGGCCTCGATGTGATATTGGCTTTTTAATTCCTGCACAGCCGCATCCAAAGGCCCCTGCGTGCGCGCGGCCAGGACCATGTTGGCCCCGTGCTCGGCCAAACGCGCGGCAATGGCACGGCCGATGCCGCGGCTAGCCCCAGTGATAAGGGCTGTCTTGCCTTTGAGATCCACCAAAACGTGTGCCATACATTTCCTTTCCTTAAATGGTCATTCCCCGAATACATCAGGGACAGGCCTTTGCAGCAATGACGTTGAAGGAACAATTTTCCGGACAAAAATGATCTGTGTCAGCATCAAACAACCGATCGCGAAAAACGTCAGGCCGAAATTCGTCTGTAGAAAATTGCCGCTCAAATAAAAACCCAGACCGCCGCTGAAAAACCGCACCGAAGAATTCAACGCCGCCAGTTCTGACCTATACGTATCCGAAAAATCCGTCAGCACCGTGGATATGCCGTTGTGGGCAATGGTCCACCCGACGGATATCATGAAAAGCACCAGGGCCAAAAGCACCAACGGATAATGGCCGTACAAAGCCATGGTGAACAAGCCCAAGATCCCAATTCCTATATAGCAAGAATTGGTGCGGCCGTATTTGTCGGTGACCACCCCGCCGATGAGATGTCCCACCACAGAGGCAATGGCGGTCAAAATGATCAAAGAACTGATGGTCAACTGATCATAATTGTAGACCTTGTCCAGATAAACGCCATACCATTTGCATACGCCGTTAAAGAACAAACTCATGAAAAAAATAAAGATGAGAATGCGGCGCAAACCGGCCAGACGAAGGGCATCGCCATAATTGATCTTGACCCCGGTATTGGCCTCCATGCCTTCCTCGGGACAGAACGATAAACCAAAAACAAGCGCGAGGCCCAACAGCGCCGGGACCGCGAAGAGCCAATGCCAGCCGGCAAAAGCGCTTAAGACCAGACCCAGCAAGGCGCCAAAGAACGATGAACTGAAGAACAATCCCAGGACCCGGCCGCGGATGTCTTTTTCAAATATCTTGCCCAGCGTCATGATCGCCAGCGGCGTGACCGCCGCGGCACCGATGCCCGCAATGACCCGCCCGAGGAGGATCATATTGAGCGAATCCGTCCACAGGCACATCCAGTTGCCGAAGCCGCACAGCGCAACGGCCGCGATCATCAGATGTTTGATCGAAAACCGCACGGCCAGCGGCGCGTAAAAAAGCGCGCATACGCCGTAGGGAATGATATAAAACGGGATGATGCCCGCCGCATCCCCCACCGGAACGTTCAAAGAGCGGCTGACCGCCGGAATGACCGCGGTCAGGGCTGAAATGTTAAATGAAACAAGGACGTTGGTAGAGCAAAAGAAAAAAAAGACCCAATACTTATTATTTATTGACATGCGCCTCGGCTTCGATCACTTGCTTGAATATCTTCAGGTTGTCCTGCGAATGCTTGTTGATGAACCCTTCGATCTGCTCGGCGGTGAATTTAGTGAATTTGGGGTCCATTTCAAAATCCTGGATCCATTTCATCGCAATGCCGCCCTGAACTTCGGTATAGAACCAGACAATTTTCATATACAGAAAAGGGAACAGCGGGTCCCAACGCTGGGCATAGGCGAATTTCAGGTCCTTATACAGCCAGCGTTTGGAAACCCATGACTTGCCGTCCTCGTCGGTCAGACGGAAGGTGATCTCAATATTCCCTGTTCCTTTGGTGTCGTTACGTTCCAACACATCGGCCTCGGCATATTCCTTACCGAAGAGATCGGTCCAGCGTTCGATTGTGTTAGAAATGTCAAAAACTAATTCATACGGCGCGTTAATAACAATCGAGTTTACTGTATGTCCCATGTTCGTCCTCCCCAAATAAGTACCGAGCCAGAGCGATTTTTAAGGCCATCTTTTTTCTTGCAAAGAACAGTTAAAAATGATATATTTTAATTAATCGATTTTCGCCAGAGCTGTGTGTTATCCAGTTTCATGAGGCCGCGATTACTCGCGGCCTTTCTTTTTATAGGATAGCAACCACCCTCGCCCACCCGGCTCCCGCATTCCTTACTTTAACAGGCAAACAACTCACCGTAAACCCAAACGGTTTCGGGATAGCACCGAGATTGCCCAAGCGTTCCATGTGGCAATACTCGCGTTTGCGGCCTAGAAAGTGGCAGGGCCAGATCTTGGACTTGTCCTTGGTGCTCAGGAATTCCTTGAACATCAAAAAGCACGGACGGTCCAAACCGATGGTATCGATGCCCATCGTGTATTTGATCTTTTTTAACGCGGCAATGACATGGTCCCTGGTGATGGCATCCGGAAATTTCAAATGGGTGAAATCCAAAACTACACCGGGACCATAACACCACTCCAGCGGCACGTCCATGATCTGTTTGGCCGGCTTACCCTCGCACATGCTTCCATAATGGAACGGCGCATCCACATGAGAGCCCATATGCACCGACGAATGCACCACTTCCAAAGACGGCATTTCGCCGCCAGGGATCTCATCCTTGGTAGCTACCCTCTCGCCTTTGTCAAAACGCTCCTGGCCCCCGGGCTGTTTGCTCATCACCACCCAGTTGAAATGCTCAACGCCCTGCGCATGCGTGATGCGGTCGATCTTGGCATTATGCGTTTCAACCAAGGTGTCATCTATAGGCAAACTAAGATCTATGATTCGCATACAATCCTGTGGTTATGGCTAAGCCGGCATTGCGAAGCGACACATTCAGGAGTTTTTTGCCGCTGTGTTTCTGCCTAAGATGCGCAGGAATTACAGCGAGACTGCGGCGGTAGCCGTTTGCAGTCGAGCTGTAAACCGAGCAGCCGGCAAAAATACTCCGTGTCGCGAAGCAATGACGGTTAGCCATCATATTAGTGCGCGTGGCCGCAGCCGCAAGAATGACCGCCGCTGGCCTGGGTCTTGGACCTTAAAATACCGATGATCTCAT
>JACPXN010000010.1 GCA_016196515.1 Candidatus Omnitrophota bacterium
ATTTTGCCGGCTATATTTGAAATAGATGGATTGTGGTGATTTGGGTCGGTAGCTCAGTTTGGGAGAGCGCATCGTTCGCAATGATGAGGCCGGGGGTTCGATCCCCCCCCGATCCACTGATCTTTCTATGGATTAGATGCGTGGGGATCGAAGGAGCCCGTTTATAAACTGCGACGAATAGGAGCAGTTTATGGGCGGGTGGCCGACCGAAGCGAGCCGAAGGCGAGCGGAGGCGCCGATCCCCCCCCGATCCACCATCTTTATATGTAATTTTATGCATCGTTTTTATTGTCCCCAGGCGGATTTCGTTTCTCAAGTCGTTGCGATCACCGACCCCCATGAGATCCACCATATCAAGGACGTTTTGCGTTTGAGAAAAGGGGCGGAAGTTGGCGTTTTTAACGGCAAGGGCGGGGAAGCGCTGGCAACGATCGAGGATGTCCTGGAAAATGCCGTACGCATGAAGGTCAAAAGCGTTCGGCAGAAGGGCAGGGAGGGAAAACCCCGTATCATTTTGGCCTGTGCCGTGCCCAAAAAAGCCAAATTTGAATTTATTTTGGAAAAAGCGACCGAATTGGGCGTTGATGTTCTTGTCCCTTTAAAGACCAAACGCACACAAGTTATTTTTACCGAGGACAAACAAAGGGCCAAGCAGGAACGTTTCCAAAAAGTGGTCCTTAATGCCGCCAAACAATGCGGCAGGGCTGATATTCCCCGTATGAGCCCCATGACCCCCATGGCCGAGGCCCTCAAAGGCCTTGACCCGCAGGGGCTGGCTGTGATCCCGTCCTTGAACGGGCACAATCCCCCTATCCGCGAGGTGCTCAACCTTCATCAAAAACCTGTGAGCGTGACTTTTTTGATCGGCCCGGAAGGGGACTTTACCCCCAACGAGGTGGCCTTGGCCAAACAGCACGGTTGCATCCCGGTATCTCTGGGTCCCACAGTCTTAAAAGTGGATACGGCCGCGCTGGCAGTATTGGCTTTGGCCAATTTTTACTGGGATTGACAATATGCTCTATGAAAGAGTATAATTTCTAACTTATTTAAATAAAATATTGGAGGCATCATGGCCCAAGACAAAGCAGTGCAGGAAAAAACACATACGACGGAAAAGGACAACCGTTTGAAAGCATTGGATCTGGCGCTGGCCCAGATTGAAAAGCAGTTCGGCAAGGGTTCCATCATGCGTTTGGACAGCAAGGTCATCGCGGATATCCCGGTCATCCCGACCGGTTCTCTGGCCTTGGACGCGGCCCTGGGTGTGGGGGGCGTGCCGCGCGGCCGCGTGGTCGAAATTTACGGTCCGGAATCATCGGGCAAGACCACGTTGACGTTGAGCATCATCAAGGAACTGCAGAACGCGGGCGGGGTGGCGGCGTTCATCGACGCGGAACACGCCTTTGATTCCAGTTATGCCAAGATGCTGGGCGTCAAACTCGACGATCTTTTGATCTCCCAGCCGGACACCGGCGAACAGGCCCTGGAGATCGCGGAAACGCTGGTGCGTTCCAACGCGGTGGACCTGCTGGTCATTGACTCTGTGGCGGCCCTGACCCCGCGCGCGGAAATCGAGGGGGAAATGGGCGATTCCCACATGGGTTTGCAGGCGCGGCTCATGTCGCAGGCGCTGCGCAAATTGACGGCCGCCATCAACAAATCAGGGGCCTGCGTTATTTTCATCAACCAGATCCGCATGAAGATCGGCGTCATGTTCGGCAACCCGGAGACGACCACCGGCGGACGGGCCCTGAAATTTTACGCGTCCGTGCGCATTGACCTGCGCAAGATCGAGTCCATCAAGTCCGGCGAAGAGATCGTCGCCAACCGCGTCAAGGCCAAGGTCGTCAAGAACAAGGTCGCGCCGCCGTTCAAAGAAGCGGAATTCGAGATCCATTTCAATGAGGGCATTTCCAGGTCGAGCGATATCCTGGACATGGGGACGCGCGAGGACATCATCCAGAAAAGCGGGGCCTGGCTGTCGTTCGAGAACGAAAAGATCGGCCAGGGACGGGAAGCGGCGCGCCAGTTCCTCAAAGACAATCCCAAGATCGCCGCGAAGGTTGAAAAACAGATCATCGAAAAAATGAAGGCCAAGAAGGCCTGATGTTGTCCCCATGCCGGGCGGCAGCGTTACGTTTTTTGAAGATACGGCCCCGCAGTATCAGGGAACTGGAAGTCAAGTTAAAGGACAAAGGGTTTGCCGCTTCGGAAATCACGGAGGCGGTTGAATATTGCAGGCAGTCGCGTTTGCTCGACGACCGGGCTTTTACGGTGGCATGGGTCCAATACCGTCTGGCCCGGCCGTTTGGTTTCATGAGGATCCTCCGGGAACTTAAGGAAAAAGGGGTTGAAGAGAGCATCATCGCCGAGGCCCTGGCCCGCGCGAAAGAAGAATTTTCCCAACAAGAGGCCGCTTGTGCGCTGGCCCGGCGCAGGGCGCAGGTCTTAAGCGGCATTGACCCGGTCAAACGAAAGAAACGCGTCCTGGATTTTCTGGTCCGCCGGGGTTTCCCGACGGAAATCGCGTATAAAGCAATCAATTACGTAGACACCCACCGTAACCTTAATTATGACCACTGATCAGATTCGGACAAAATTTTTGGATTTTTTTAAGAGCAAGGGTCATACGGTCACAGCCAGTGATTCGCTTGTCCCCAAGGACGATCCCACGGTGCTTTTTACAACCGCCGGCATGCAGCAGTTCAAGCCGCAGTTTCTGGG
>JACPXN010000011.1 GCA_016196515.1 Candidatus Omnitrophota bacterium
CCGAATTCCTGAATGCCGCCCATTTTTCCCTGAAAGCGCCCGACGCGCGTTGTGTCTATGTGACGGGCAGTTTCAATGACTGGTCCTTAGACGAGTCCTGCTGTATGAACAAGAACAACGGTGTCTGGGCGCTGACCTTGCCGCTTTCGCCCGGGGTCTACAGATACCAGTTCATCGTGGACGGGAAATGGCACCGCGACCCGCAGAACACCCACACCGAGCGCAATTCTTTCGGCGATATCAATTCACTCATTGAGGTCAAGGGCTGATGACAGGACAGCCGACCCGCGAGGACGTCCTGGAAGGCAAGATGCACGCGCTGTTGGCGTATCTGTCCATCCTGTGCATCATCCCGCTCATCTTCAGGAAGAATAATCCGTTCGTCCTCGCCCACGGCAAGCAGGGGCTGGTCCTGTTCGTGGCCGAGGTCGCCGTCTTTATTTTGGGCATTATGTTCCCTTGGGCCTATTCACCGCTGATGTTCCTTTTGATGGCCTTTTCGTTCTGGGGCATCATTGCCGTTTTGCGCGGGCAAACCGTCCGTCTTCCCGTGGCGGCGTCCATCGCGGATAAAATCGTATTGTAGGGGTTCGATTTATCGAACCCGTCAATACGGGCGCAATGAATTGCGCCCCTACGGATTTATGTTGAACAAATTCGTCGACGTTCTCAAAGAGGTCTTCTGGCTCAAGACATCCACGGCCAAAAAACAGCCCCGCCTACGGCGGGGCTGGGCGCCTGCCAAGACCAGAAAACCTTCCCCTAAGCCTGCCTTGCCGGCAGGCAGGCCGGCCAAGGTCAAACCAAAACCTCCTCGACAAGTCCCCTTTAAACCGAAAAAGCCGGCCATTGATCCAGATCTCATCCAGGCAGGGGAGATCACGCATTATTTTGACCGCATCAAGGTCTGTGTGGTCAAGATCACGCAGGGATCCATCCTCATCGGCGACCGTTTGACCGTCAAAGGTTCTAAGACGTCCTTTGTCCAGAAAGTATGGTCCATGCAGATCGAGAACAAAGATGTGAAGGTGGCCCGCAAGGGGCAGTTGATCGGCCTGAAGGTGGAGAGGCCCGTGGCCGTCGGGGATGTGGTCTATAAGTAGGGGCTTGACAAAGTAGGGGCTTGATTTATCAAGCCCCTATGTTATATTTAAATCATGGGAAACCGCGGACAAAACGTTATTGAATATATTCTTCTGGTCACGGCCGTTGTCCTTGTTTTTGTTGTTGTGTTCGCCCCTAACGGCCGTTTTCACCAGGCGGTCGAAAAGAATTTGAATTCCGTTGTCCCCGCCATTGACCAGGGCTCCGATTCCATCAAATTCTCCGGGTCCTAGCGTTTGTCGCGCGTACCGTCGGCGATCTTCTGTTTCATGTCGTCCATGAGTTGGCGGTGTTGGCGCTGGGTTTCCTGGAGGGTGTCTTTTTGCTCGGACCTTAACTGCGCGGTATTCGAGATTTTTGGCGGAGTTTTGAATGTTTTGCTGATCCCGGAAATGAAGCCGAAAAAAAGCCATGCCGCCGCGAAAATGCCCAGACCGATCAAAATGATATTTATGATGTGCATAACTTAAGTATAAAACCCCTTTGATACATTGTCTTGTTGTATTTTTATTTTTCTATTTTAGCGCCCCGGGCCTTCTTTGGGCACAGGAGTCCGTTGAGATCTATGTCAACGGGGTGCGGTATGAGTCCATAGACGATTATAAAGCCCACACCGCTTATAAGGCCCACAC
>JACPXN010000093.1 GCA_016196515.1 Candidatus Omnitrophota bacterium
ATAAACCTGGGCCGCTAAAACACCGCCCAAAACCGGCCCCACCCAATAGATCCAGATATTTTGCAAACCGCCGCCTAAAAGCGCCGGACCCAGATGACGGGCCGGGTTCATAGCTGCCCCCGAGATCGGCCCTCCCATCAAAACGCCCAAAGCCACCGCCAAACCGATGAACAAGCCGCCGGCCTTAGGAGCGCGCGCGTCCACGGCCGTGCCGTAAACGACAAAAACCAAAAAGAACGTCAAAATGATCTCGGTGATCAGGCCCATGCTCGCGGAAACACCGTTACCCAAAGCCGGTGTCCCCATATTCACCGTGGCCAGCGCTTCGACCGGGACCGCCATTTTAATAAGGAAAGCCGCGGCAATGGCGCCCAAACATTGAGCGGCCACGTAACCAACGGCATTGGTCGTATCGACCTTTTTGGCCGTCCAAAGCCCGATAGTCACCGCGGGATTCAAATGACCGCCGCTGATCGCCGCGGTCGCGGAGACCATCACCGCGATCGCCAGGCCATGCGCCAGGGCAACGCCTGTCAGGCCCAATGCCCCGGAGGTGATATGGTCGGCGGCGATGGCGCCCACACCGACGAAGATCAGGGTGAACGTGCCGATGAATTCAACGATCAAGGCCTTATCATTCATTTTCTTGCTCATAAAATCCTCCTCCTATTGATGGGGAAAGAATTATTACAATCTTTGTGGACTTTGTCAAACGATAACTTTAACGGATTTTTCCTCCCCATAAACATAAAAAAAACAAGGACATAATGAGGTCTGGAAAAAACGTTTCCAATGTTTGACATTATGTATAACAAATGTTACACTTTTATTAACAATCAGGAGGCGCCTATGGTTGCCATCAATATCCGGGAATTTGCCCATAATCTGTCCAAACACATGAAGACCATCAAAATGGGAGAGCGCATCGTCATTATGGAACGCAACAAGCCCATTGCCGATCTTATTCCCCACAACCCACACGTGATCCAGCCAGGATGGAAACGGAAAATTGAAAGAATAAAACTCAAAGGGGAGCCGATGAGTACAACCATCATTAAAATGCGTGAGGAAGAGGACAGGTGAGAGCTTTTATTGATACCTCTGCCCTGCTTAAAAAATACATCCATGAACAGGGTTCAGATAAATTTGACCAGATCTTGAAAAATATTTCGGAAATTGCCGTTGCCCCAACCTTACTGTTGGAGGTCCGCTGTTCTGTGCAAAGAAGGGTCCACGATGGGATCATTGATCTTGAGCAAGCGGAATTCATCAAACAAGAAATAAAAAAAGATTGTGTTTATTTCATCCGGGTCTCCTGGGATGATGCTTTGGAACAAGCCGCATTGACCATCATCGAGAAATACAAACTCAAAACCCTCGACAGCATTCAACTCGCCTCGGCCCATCTCTCCAAAGCCGATACCTTCGTCACATCCGACCAAAAACTCTTTCATGTCGCGAAAAAAGAGCTTAAAAACGCGGTTTTGATCTAAAACACTTGTGCTATAATCACTGTATGTTCACCTACAAAACCGGCAAAAAAACACCTTTGCCGGCTTCCCTGCGCCGGGCCTTGGAAAAATATTCAAGGCCTTTCGGCCATGGATAAAAAACATCCGGTATCTTGAAACGCGGCAGTTCTTTTTTAAGAATATCCGTCAAACGTCCGGAGTCGATCGTTGGCCCATTGAATTTAACGAAAGCAACGGGCCTGTGCCCGAATTCCTTGTCCTCTTCGGACACTACCATCGCCTGCTCCACCCCTTCAATGGCCAGCAGGACCTTTTCAATTTCCTCCGGCTGTATATTTTCCCCGCCGGAAATAAACATGTTGTCCTTGCGGCCCAGGACCGTTAAACACCCTCGAGCGTTCAAAACCCCCAAGTCCCCGGTTTGAAACCAGCCGTCTGATGTCAACGGCAGATGAAGGCGCAGCCCCGTCCCATACCCTTTGAACAATGTCTCGCCTTTGACTAAGATCTCTCCGTCGGAGGCGATGCGCATTTGCCGGTACGGTAAAACCTTCGCGCACGGCGTATGGGCATCCGCGGGTTTCCCGGTCGCTACCTGTGAAGACATTTCCGTCAAACCGTAA
Organism: Candidatus Omnitrophota bacterium; assembly: GCA_016196515.1. Taxonomy (GTDB): domain Bacteria; phylum Omnitrophota; class Gorgyraeia; order Zapsychrales; family Fredricksoniimonadaceae; genus JACPXN01. Next base: position 2,096 of record JACPXN010000093.1, read on the forward strand.
CTGATGTAAACCGGTAGGCCTAAGGACAAAGAACGCTCGATCAATTGCTGCGGAAGGACGCTGCCGCCGAGCAAAATGCATTTTAAGGACTTTAAGACCGGATGATGCTTTGGGTCCTCCAGCATCCGGTATAATTGCGCGGGGACCAAGGAAACGTGGGTGGCCTGGTTGCGCTCAATGGCAGAGATCAAATCTTTGTCCCTGCCTGCCGGCAGGCAGGCGTTGGGAATAACCACGGACGCGCCTGCCAAAAAACAACGCACGACAACAGCGATGCCTGCCACGTGGTATAGAGGCAAAGACAACAGCCACCGGTCTGATGCCGTCAACGGGATCATCTCTTGCGACCCTTGAGCGCTGTAAAAATGATTCCCCCATGTATGCACCGCGGCTTTGGGCGTACCGCTGGTGCCCGAAGTGGCGATCACCGTGACTTCCTGGTCGAGGGCCAGATCATCGCCGGGCACCCCGCCATAGGCGGGGCAGGCGGGGTCAAAACAAACCGCCTTTTGAACATCGCCTCCCTTCAAAAAATGACGGCTATTGATCCTCGCGCTATAGGCGTCCGTCATTTTTACAGGCCAATGGGGATCAATGGGGCAAGCCACGGCTTTCATCCGCCATAAAGACAAAAGCAAGATCACGTATTCCGCGCTTGTGGGAGCGCTCAATGCCACACGGTCACCGGGCTTCATACCCATGCCCTTCAATTGCCGGACACAGGAAAAGATATACGCGTCCAGTTGCTGTCTTTGAATACACCGTGTTCCCCAGATGATCATCCGAGCGTTCCCTTACGGATCATGCCGCCGGCGTCGGCAAGGGGTTCGACGCCTTTGAGCCAGCGCTCGGTCCCCAAACCAGCGGTTTTTTCGGTCAAACACGCCAAATTGGCCAATACTTTTAACCCCACGGGTGATTCAAACGCGGAACTGATAATGACTTTTTTCCCCTGCTGACGGGCATGCTCCATCCAATCCAGACACGGAATGACGCCGCCTAAAACGGTCGGTTTTAAAACATAATACTTCACGGCTTTACTATCGGCAAACATAGATAAACTTTCATCCAGGGCGACCGGCATATGCGTGGCCTGATAAAATTCTCCTATCTTTCCCATATCGCTCAACGGTTCTTCAATGAATTCAATTTGCGCGCGTCCGGCCAGATCAACGAAAAGCAGGGCTTCTTTTAAACTCCACACGCGGTTGGCGTCCAAGCGGATGCTCCCCTGCCCGCCGATGAGGGCCCTTAAGTCCTGCACTTTCTTAACATCTAAAGGGACATTGCGGTCACCCACTTTTAATTTAAACACCCGATAACCGCGGCCGCTTAAATCCCTGGCGTCGATGAGGATTTTCTCATGCGGGCCCTGCAATAAAGCCGCAGTGGGCACATCTTCCAGAACGCCTCCCAGGAACTCCGCCAAAGAAACAGCGCGCGCCTGCGCCGCCAGAGTGAACAATACGGATTCCACCCCGAAACGCACCGATGGGCAAAACCCGGCAAAAACGGAACCCCTCAAAGAAGCAACCAGATCGTCTTTGTCCAGAACAACGGTGAAATCCTTCAAATGGGGTTGTGCTTCGACCAGATCGTGATGGGCTTTTTTTAATGTTTCCGCGCTCACGCCCGGCAAAGGAGCGATCTCCCCCCGGGTCTTCAAACCGTCAGACGCAATGACTTCGAGGATATATCCGGTGCGCTGGTTGAGCGTCGTACCGGCAAAGGTAAAGGGCTTTTGAAAATCGAATGCGTAGGAAGTGATCGAGAACTGGACAACGGTCAGCGGCTGCACAACACCCACCCCGCGGAAAACAAAATGCTGTAGACCAAAAGCAAAACGCCGGTTTGACTAAGAATTTTATTGAGCACGGTCCCTTGGCCTGTAAAGACCGTCTGGACAGCGCCGATGGCCATAAAGCCGACGAGCGAAGCGGCCGCGATGGCGTCATGGTCCTTGGTGATCAAATTCACGGCAAAAGGGGTCAGGATTGCTGCTATGATGCAAAAAAGATACTCCCTGGCGGCAAAGGCCTTTCCAAAACGCACAGCCAGCGTCATCTTGCCCGCTTTCGCATCACCGTCTAGATCCCTTAAATTATTGACAGCCAAAATGGCGCAGGATAAAAACCCGGTCCCCAAACCGGCCGTCACGACTGCCCAGTTGATCTCCAATGCCTGGACGAAATATGTTCCCGTAACGGCAACAGGGCCGAAAAAGATAAAAACAAACAACTCTCCTAGTCCCATGTAGGCCAAAGGCCTGGGTCCGGCCGTATAAAAAATACCGGACAGGATCGAAACAACGCCGATGATGGCAATGGCGCTGCCGGCACGAAATACCAGATCAACGCACGCCAGTGCCGCCAAAAGAAAAACAAGGATGGCCGCAGAGATCATGGCACGCGCAGATATTAAGCCGGCCTGTGTGGCGCGCACAGGCCCCAGCCGGCGGGAGGTATCCGCGCCTTTCTTAAAATCATAATAATCATTGGCGAAATTGGTGGCGATCTGGATGCACAGCGCCCCGAACAGCGCAACAGCCGCCGACGGGAAATGCGCCACGCCGTCGCCGAAAGCCATGGCGGTGCCGATCATGACCGGAGCTACGGCAGCGGGCAAGGTCTTGGGACGGATAGCTAAAATCCATGGATTCATGCTTAGGGACGCTTGGGGAATTTGGCGAAGTCGGGTTTGCGTTTCTGCACGAAAGCGTTGCGGCCTTCCTGGCCTTCTTCGGTCATGTAAAAAAGCATGGTGGCATTGCCGGCGAGTTCCTGCAGGCCTGCCTGCCCGTCGCAGTCGGCATTCAAAGCCGCTTTAAGACAACGGATGGCCATCGGCGAATGGGCGAGAATCTCTTTGCACCAGGCCACGGTTTCCTGTTCCAGTCGCGCGTAAGGCACAACGGCATTGACCAGGCCCATGTCCAGGGCCTGTTTGGCGTTATACCGGCGGCACAAGAACCATATTTCCCTCGCCTTCTTCTGCCCGACGATGCGCGCCATGTAACTGGCTCCATATCCGCCGTCGAAAGAACCGACCTTGGGACCGGTCTGGCCAAACACGGCATTGTCCGCGGCAATGGAAATGTCGCACAACAAATGCAGAATATGCCCGCCGCCCACCGCATAACCGGCGATCATGGCGATGATGGGTTTGGGACAGGTGCGCATTTGCCTCTGGAAGTCCAGAACATTGAGGCGGTTGACCCCACGAGCATCCCTATACCCGGCATTCCCGCGGATGCTCTGGTCCCCGCCGGAACAGAACGCTTCCTTGCCCTCGCCCGTCAGGACAATGACCCCGGTCCTGTCGTCCATACGCGCGTCATGAAGGGCATGGGACATCTCATCCACGGTCTGGGGACGGAACGCATTGCGCATCCGGGGACGGTTGATGGTGATCTTGGCGATGCCGTCCATCTTGTGATACTTGATGTCTTCGTATTGGCCCGCATTGATCCAATGAAATTTCTTGGGCATTTATTTGTACCTTGGTATGAGATGAAAATGCGCATGCATGACGACCTGGCCGGCGGCAGGTCCGCAATTGGCCGTGACATTATACCCGTCGGGACCATGTTCTTTTTGGACAATGGCTTTGGCCTTGGCCAACAGATCGAAGGCAGCGTTCAATTCCGCCGGTGTTGACTCGAACACCGTCGCGTGATGGCGTTTGAGGACGACCAGCATATGCCCGCGGGTGATCGGCTTGATGTCATACAGGGCGTAAGCCAGATCGTTTTCCAGGACCTTGGGCAAATTTTTGCAAAACACGCAATCCGTCATGGGGTTTGTTTCAGACCTTCAGGGACCGCTGGAGTTCTTCCACGTCTTTCCTGGCCCTGGCCATGGTGACGTTAAAAATATCACAATAAACACGGGTGGCCAGTTCTTTTTCCCCTTCCATCAAAAGATACCGGACATCATACATGGTGGCCTTGCCTTTGGTGGAAAGCCTGCCGCGCCGGCGCGCGTCATGGATGGACCAAATGCGGTAGATATTCAAAAACACCAAAAAACAGACCATGACCATGAGGAGAACATACAACACGGCCATCAGCGCCTCTTGCTTCATCCGTTGTCCTTGGCTTCTTTGGCAAAATCCTCGACCACTTTTTTAACTTCCATCTCGGCCTTGTTGATCCTGGCCCTGCAGACCTTGATGAGCTCCGCCGCTTCCTTGACCTTCATTGACAACTCATCCACGTCAATGTCTTCGCTCTCGATCTGGCCCATGATCTCATCCAAGCGCTCAACGGCCTTCGCGTATTTGATGTCCTGGGCCATGTCCTTAACGGACCTTTCTCACCTCGGCGGTAAAAACACCGTCGGCCAGTTCGGTCGTGATCTCCTGTTCCGGTCTCAAAACAGCCGTGGACCTGACGGCCCTGCCGCGGCCGTCGCGGGTGATGCTAAAACCCCGTTTGAGCGTGTTCTTCGGGTCGGCCATCCGGGCTAATTTTTGATATGCCTGTATTTTAGCCCGTGAATTTTGAAGGCGCAAATGAATTGTTTTCTTTAACTCCTCGCCGCGGGAAGCCAGCGCCGAACGGGATGCCTTGGCCACGGTGACCGGCACCCGGCGCAAGGTCTCGATGGTGTGCGCCATGTGCTCGTGGTGCGCTTTAAAGAAATCCCTGGTCCCGGACTGCAAAGCCAGGGCGCGGGACTGCAGGTGGTCCAAAAATTCCCGCACGCGGTTGACCAAAAATTGCGCCACGGCGGTCGGGGTCTTGGCAAAGGTGTGCGCGGCTAAGTCGGTCACCGTTGTATTGATCTCGTGGCCGATGCCGCTTAGGACCGGCCAACGCGATGCCGCTATTGCTTGAGCGATCATGGGGTTATCAAAACAACTCAATTCCGCGATGGAGCCGCCCCCGCGGGTGATGACCACCACATCCAGGTCTCTAAGAGC
>JACPXN010000094.1 GCA_016196515.1 Candidatus Omnitrophota bacterium
ACCACGTACACGTCCTTGGCCCGCACCGCGGTGAGCATCAATACCCCCAACCCCGGCCAGCTGCAGACGATCTCGACGAGCGCGGCCCCGCTCAAAAGGCCGGAAAATTCGTATCCCAGCAAGGTGACCATGGGATTAAAAGCGTTGCGAAGAGCGTGACGGTAAATGACCTGGCCTTCCGGCAGGCCTTTGGCGCGGGCCGCGGTCACGTATTGTTTGCGCAAAACGGAAAGCAAATTGGCGCGCATGAGCCGCTGCAAACTGGCCATGGACGCCAGGGACAGGACCACCGTCGGGATGATCAGATGCGCGCCGACATCCAGGACCTTCCCGAGAACCGTCATATCATCATAGGCCGGGCTGCGCATACCCCCCAAAGGCAGAATGCCCCACTGGCTGGCCGCGTACAACAACAGCATGGCCAGAAAAAATCCCGGCGTGGAAAAGGCGGCGAATGACAAAAAACTCAATAAACGGTCAACCAAACGGTTGCGGCGAAGCGCGGCCCAGACACCCAAAGGAATGGCGACAAGCCATGTCAGCAGGAAACTCGCCAAAGACAGGATGAACGTATTGCCCAAACGGCCGGCCAGAATATGGGTGACCGGCACATTGTAATAAAAAGAATACCCAAACTCCCCGCGCAGGATATTGGCCAGCCAATGCCCGTACTGCATGAACAGCGGCTCATCCAGGCCGTAGAGATGTTCATAGCGCGCCACGGTCTCCGGCGAGATCTGCGGGTTCATCTTCAGCGCGTCGAAAAAATTGCCCGGCGTTGCGCGCATGAGCAAAAAGGTCACCAACGTCATGGCCAGCAAGAGCAGGACCGCGATCCCCAATCTTTTTAAAATGTACAAACGCATATTTTATTGTTTTACGTAAATCTCCTCCAGATTGTGCAATGCCCCGCCGTAAGCCGAGGGTTTGAGATTGCCGAAACGGTCGCGCACGGCGAAGAGATTGTCGTCCAGATACGTATACACCACGGGCAGTTGCTCTGCCGCGATCATCTGGAACTCGTCGTAAAGGACCTTGCGCTTGTCCTCGTCGAGTTCCTGGACGCCCTGGTTAAAAATGTCATCAAGCCGTCTCTCCCACGCGGTCGCGGGCGATGCTTGTTTGGGTGTAAAGCCCCGTTGGGGCCACGCCCCTTTACGGGGGTCCCACAAATGCAACTGGCCGGAGGAATGCCACACGTTCTTGCCGAAATGCGGCTCCACCCCGCCGGTCAAACCCAAAATAACGGCGTCCCAATCATAGGAAGACATGAGTTTGGCCACCAGAGCGTTGAACTCAATGGTCAGCAGATTCACCTTCATGCCCAAACGTTCCAGGTCCGCGCGCACCATGGCCGCGATCTGGGTGCGCTCCCCCGCGTTGGTGTAAAGATTAAACTCGACGGGATTGCCCTTGCTGTCATAAAGGCGGCCGCTGCGTTCTTTAAAACCGGACGCGGCCAGATACTGCCTGGCTTTATCCAGATCATAATTGTAGGAAGGCGTATGGGGATCGTAAAAAAATCCGGAACTCGGGCTCATGGGGCCGTATTGGGGCGTGCCGAGCCCATTGGCCAGGATCTCGATCATCCTGGGCCTGTCAATGGCGTGGGCCACGGCCCGGCGGAAATTCACATCCGTAAACCAGGACAATTTCACCGGGTCCACGAACGCCTTGCCGGTCTTGGAATTTGCGCGCGTGTTCTGGTTGAATGCGACAAAATTGCTCCCGAACGCGGGGCCGACGTCATAAATATGGAATTTCTTTTTTGCTTCCAGCGGTTTGAGCAAAGGAAAATCTCCCCCGCGCAGATCCACGTGATCCAATTGTCCATCCAGGAACTTCAAAAGCCGTCCGTCCGCGTCGGGGATGATCAAAAAGACAACCTTGTCCAGATACGGTAAGACGTCCCCGTTACCGGCTTTTTTCCAATAATGCGGGTTGCGCCTGAAAACCAGCCGCTCGCCGGGGGCGTACTGGTCCAGATAGAACGGTCCTGTGCCGACGATGTCTTTGGGCGGGGTATCAATGCCCCAGGTGAAAGAGAATTTTCCCGCCTTCAGCGGCCCCTCCAGTTTATGTTTGGGTAAAATGGGCTGGGACATGCCGCGCAAAAACGGCGCGAATTTGACCGGCAGGGTGAAACGCACGGTCAGATCATCCACCTTTTGAACTTTGAACGGCTTGCCGTCCACGGTGAATACGTCGCGCGAAGAAGACGGGATATCAGGATTGTAAATAAGATCATTGAAGGTAAAGACCACATCGTCCGCGCCAAAAGGCCTGCCGTCAAACCACACAACACCGGGACGCAAATGAAACGTCCACGTCAGGCCATCGGGACTCACCTGCCAGGAGGCGGCGAGATGGGGAATGACTTTCAGGGTGAACGCATCGGTGGTGGTGAGTCCTTCAAAAAGCATGTTGGTGACCGCGGAACTTGAGGTTTCGCTGGCCACGATCTCATTGAAGGTCTTGGGGTCGGAAGATACCGCCAAAACAATTTGCCCACCCGGCTTCGCCGAAGTACTTTCGTCTTCGGCTTCGCCGGGCAAGCCGTAACAATCATAAACTATGGAGGAAATAGTTGATAAAAAAACGGAAAGTATTGCTATAGAAAAAGTGATCTTCACATCAGGGTTTGGGGGCGCTGGCCGGCGCTGCTGTTGCCGCCGGAGCCGGCGTCACCGGCACAACAGTGACGGCCGGCTGTTTGGTTTCCTGGGCCTTGGGCAAAAGCCGGTCATTGGTCATCAAGGACCTTTCCTTCTTTGAAGCGTTGAACGCCAGGACCAGGGACGTCACAAAAAAAATGGAGGCCAAGACCGTCGAAACGCGCACCATGAACGCATTGGTCTGTGTGCCGAACATGGATTCCGCCGAAGCAAAACTTTCGGCCAGACCGCCTCCCCTGCCGGCCTGCATGAGGATCGAGACGACCAGCAAAACACACACCGTGACGTGAATAAAAAGGATGAATCCCATTCCATGCTCCTAAGTTTATAGTTATTTGCGCGCCGCGTTGATGATGGCCGCGAAAGAAGCCGCTTTCAAACTGGCCCCGCCCACCAAAGCCCCGTCAATGTCGGGCTGGCTCATGAGCGCGGCGATGTTTTCCGGCGTAACACTGCCGCCATACTGGATGCGCACGGACTGCGCCGTATCCGGACCAAAAATTTTGGCCAAAAGACCGCGGACAAACGCGTGGGCTTCCTGCGCCATGGACGGTGTCGCGGTCTTGCCCGTGCCGATGGCCCACACCGGTTCATAGGCCACCACGATCTTGTTCATTTCATCACATGTCAGGCCTGCCTGACCGGCAGGCAGGCCCGCCAAAGACCCCTGGACCTGCGTCTGGAGGACGGCGAAGGTCTGATCGGCCTCGCGTTCGGCCAAATTCTCGCCCACACAAACAATGGGCGTCAGGCCGTGGGCCAGGGCCGCGCGCAGGCGCTTATTGACCGTTTCATTGGTCTCCCCGAAATACTGGCGGCGCTCGGAATGACCGACAATGACATATTGAACGCCAAAATCTTTGAGCATGGGTGTTGAGATCTCACCGGTAAAAGCGCCGCTGTCAGCCCAATACACATTCTGGGCGCCGAGGGCGATATTGGTCTCGGTCAGGACCTCACTGACGCTTTCAAGCGCGGTGAACGGCGGGCACACGACAATGTCGACACCTTCTAAGTCCGCCACTTCGCGCTTTAACTCCTCCACGAGCACAATGGCCTCGCGGGAGGTTTTATTCAATTTCCAGTTTCCGGCGATGATGGGTGTGCGCATATTAATGATTCCCCTTATCGTTCAAAGCCGCAATGCCCGGCAATTCCCTGCCTTCCAAAAATTCCAGCGAAGCCCCGCCGCCGGTGGAAATATGGGTCATCTGGTCCTCCAAACCGAATTTGGCCACCGCGGCCGCCGAATCCCCGCCGCCGATGATGACCGTTACGTCCTGCCTGCCGGCAGGCAGGTCTTTTAAAGACGCCAGGTATTCGGCAATGACCCTTGTGCCGTTGGCGTAAGCATCGCGTTCAAAAACACCCAGCGGACCGTTCCACACCACGGTCCTGGCCTTGGACAAAATGGCCTTATACTGCTCGCGGGTCTTAGGGCCAATGTCC
>JACPXN010000095.1 GCA_016196515.1 Candidatus Omnitrophota bacterium
CACCCAATGGAAAGACCACCTGCACGCGATGGACCATATCAAGGACGGCATCAGTTTGCGCGCCTTAGGCCAGCGCGACCCCCTGGTCGAATACAAAAAAGAAGGTTTTGCGATGTTCAAGACGCTCTACGGGGCCATCAATCACGAGGTCGCGTCCCTCATGTTCAAACTTGAACCGCCGCAAGGCCAGGAGGACAGGCCGCGCACGGTGTTGAGCCGTTTGCCCCAGCACACCGTGCATCAGGATTTTTCGGGACTGGCCGCGGCCGCGCCGCAGACGGGTCTTCCCGACGGGGCCAAAGCCCCGGCGCGTTCCTCACAGGTCTCTGCGGGGCCCGTCCTTGTCCCGGTGCGCACCGAACACAAGGTCGGCCGCAATGATCCCTGCCCGTGCGGCAGCGGCAAGAAGTACAAGAAATGTTGTGGACAATGATCCTCGTCGTCCTTTCCGCTGTCCTGCTGGTCATTTCCTATCCCCAAACGGACTGGGGGCCGCTCGCGTGGCTGGCCCTGGTGCCGTTTTTCTTCGCCCTGGACGGTAAAAACGCGCGTTCCGCCTTCAGTTTGGGCTACGCCTGCGGTTTTCTTTTTTTCGCCGGCACCCTGGGCTGGTTTGTCTACGTGACGTATCCCGGGGCTTTTTTATTCATTGCCTATCTTTCCTTATATTTTGCCGCGTTTGCCGTTGCGTTCGTTTTTTTCCGCCGCTTGGGGCTGCTTGCGCGCCTCTTCACGCTGTCCGCCGTGTGGGTCGCCCTCGAATTCATCCGTGGTCATGCCTTGAGCGGTTTCGGGTGGGCGTCCCTGGGTCATTCGCAGTACAAAAATTATTTACTAATCCAGATCGCGGACGTGACAGGTGTTTACGGCGTGTCGTTTTTGGTCATCCTTGTGAATCTTCTGATTTTTGAAAGTTTGAAACTCGTTCATGACATCCGCCAGATGCGCCGCACACAGATCATCGTGACCCTGCTGGTGTGTCTGGTCTTAGGGTACGGGATCGTGGACACGACGCATACGCGCGCCTACGGCCAGGTGAAGGTGGGGGTGGTGCAGCCCAACATCCCCCAGGCGCTCAAATGGGACCCGCGCCTGAAAGGCAGGATCGTTGAGCGCAGCATACTATTGACCCGCGCGTTGGGCGTCCAGAAGCCCGATATCATCATTTGGCCGGAAACGTCTTTGCCGGGCATCCTGGGAGAATCGCCGGAACTGTTTGAAGAGATCAGGAAAACCGCCCGCGACATGCGTATCCCGGTCCTCATCGGGACCATCGTCCAGGAGGGGGAGGAAAAGTATTACAATTCGGCCGTTTTAGTTTCTGCCGATGGGGCAATGGCCGGCCGTTACGACAAGGTCCACCTGGTGCCTTTCGGCGAGTATTTGCCGCTGCGGCCTTTGCTCGGGTTTGTCAACCGTTTCATCGGCCTGGCGGATTTTACCCCGGGCAGGGAATACACGCTTTTTTCCGCCGGGCGCGAACAAAGAAAATTCGGCGCGCTCATTTGTTTTGAAGATACCGTCCCGTATTTGCGCCGGGGCTTCACCAATGCCGGGGCGCAGTTTTTGGTCAATATCACCAATGACGCCTGGTTCGCGGACACCAAGGCGCCGTTCTTGCATTTGCAGGCCGCGGTGTTCGGCGCCGTCGAGAACAAGCGCGCGCTGGTGCGGGCGGCCAATACCGGTGTCAGCGCCTTCATTGATCCGTTCGGCCGCGTCATCGGGGCCGTCCAAAATGAACGCGGCAAGAAGACCTATGTCGCCGGCACAGCCGTGGCTGCCCTGCCGCTCGTCAACCGGCGCACGGTGTACACGAAATATGGCGATGTTTTTGCAATGTTCTGTTTCTTGGGTATACTAGGGGCGATATGGACAACAAGGACCGCATCAAAAAGATAAAACGGGCCATGGCCCGTTACGCTTTTTATTTTTTTTCAGCGTTCTTCAGGGTCCTGCCTTACCCATTGGTGCGGGCCATGACCAACGCTTTGATCGCCCTCGGGTTCGTCGTGGTCAAGCGGATGCGTAAGATCGCCAGGGAAAGCCTGACCATCGCCTTCGGCCGGGAGAAAAGCGGGCAGGAGATCGAAGGCATTGTCCGCACTTGTTTTTTTAATTTGGGCCGCAGCGCCATTGAGATGCTCTATTTCACGCAAAGGCCGCAGATGATCACCGCAAAGCTGGCGTTTGCGCCCGGCGCCAGGGAAAACCTGGACGCCGCGCTCGCCGAGGGCAGGGGGGTCATCGCGGTCACGGCGCATTTCGGCAATTTTCCGCTCATGCTTTTGTATCTGGCCCGCATGGGCTACAAGACCAATGCCATCATCCGTCCGGCGCGCGATGAGGCCATTGAAAAGACCTTCCAGGACACCCGCACGCGTTTGGGCCTGCATACCATCTACAGTTATCCGCGCGTCGAATGCGTCAAAGAATCCCTGCGCGTCTTGCGCAACAAAGAGATTTTATGCGTTCCTTTGGACCAAAATTTCGGGACCGGCGGGGTGTTCGTTGAATTTTTCGGCCAGAAAGCGGCCACCGCGACGGGGCCGGTGGTCTTTGCCACGCGCACGGGCGCGGTGATCCTGCCCATTTTCATCGCCCGCGATACGGACGACCGGCACAAGATCATGACAGAACCGCATTTCGCGATCGAAACCAGGGCCACGGACGAAGAGACCATCCAATACAATGTGGCCAAGATCACAGGGACGATCGAGACCTACATACGCCGCTATCCCCACGAATGGGGATGGATGCACCGGCGCTGGAAAAGCAAACCTGCCTACCGGTAGGCAGGCCTGCCTACCGGTAGGCCCAAGGAAGAACAAACATGAAAAACGCACTGTTGTCCGGGCTCGGTTTTTTGTTGGTCATCGGCGGTATGGCCCTCACCCTGGCGCAATGGGACATCCTGGTCCTGGTCGTCAAGGCCTGTGCCGGGCCTGTCCTGACTGTTGCCGGTCTCGTCGTCCTGTTCGTTGTTTCCTCTCAAAAACAATGAAACTCGTCATCTTCGACCTCGACGGTACGCTGGTCAATGCCTATCCGGCGGTGCATGCGAGCATCAATCATACGCTCAAAGCCATGGGATTTCCGCCGCGATCCGCCGCGACCATCAAAAGTTCCGTGGGCTGGGGTGACCGGCATTTGCTGGAGGGATTTGTAGGCAAAGCGAAGGTTGAGGCGGCCCTTAAAATATACCGCAGGCATCACGCCACGGCCTTAAAGACCGGTGTGCGGTTCTTGCCCGGGGCCCGGACCATGCTGACGTCCTTAAAAAAGGCCGGCTTTCGGCTGGCCGTGGCCAGCAATCGTCCGACGGAGGCGACACTTCTTGTCCTTAAGATCCTTGGCGCGCGGGCGTATTTCGACATGGTGTTGTGCGCGGACAAAGTCCAAAGGCCAAAGCCCCATCCGGACATGCTCATTGAGATCATGCGGACGCTGAAGATCAGAAGAAAAGAGGCGCTTTATGTCGGGGACATGACCATTGATGTCCTCACGGGCCGCGGGGCCCGCGTGCGCACCGTGGCCGTGGCCACGGGGTCGAGCACAACAGCGCAATTAAAACGATTGAAACCCTGGCGCGTGATTGATAAGATGAGTCAACTCGAAACCATCATCGGAGAATTTCATGAGCAAGAAGAAACGTAAGGGCAAACTCAATTGGCGTTCCAAGAAGGCCAACCACGGCACCAAACCCGGCAGGGGCTGATTTCTTAAAAAATTCTTCGTCCTCATCCTGTTTGTGATATAAAATACAAATATGATTAGTTCCCGGATGCGTTGTTTGCGTTGTTTTTTGGTCCTCGTTTTGGTTGTTTCCGCGGCCGGTTGCGCGGCGCCCTTATTGTTCATTGGCGCCGGCGCGGTGGGCGGCTATGCCGTCAGCCGTGACGCCTTTGAGGGGATCACGGCCAAAGGCCAGGAGGAGATCTGGGATGCCGCCTATAAGGTGGCCTCCATTATGGGCACGATCGAGGAAGACAATCGCCACAGCGGGCAAATGATCGCCCGTATCAACGGCGTCCGCGTGACCATCACCCTGATGCCGGTCAATTTGACCACCACCAAACTGCGCATCAAGGCCCGCAAAGGCATTTTCCCCCGCATCGGCATTGCCCAAGAGGTTTATGCCAAGATCAACACCCAGTTGGAAGGATAGGCCCGTTTTTGATTTTGATTTTATTATTTGACAAAACACAAAAAGGTGTTATATTATCCCCTGTATATGAGCAACGGTGATCTTAAGCCCGCAAGGTAGAAGGTAACGTGCCTTGCGGTTTTTTATTGCCTGCAGGCAGATAGGGTCACGAAAAACGTCGGCTCAAGTTCAATGAAAGAGGAGGTATCAAGGTAATGGTTAAAGGTAAAGTAAAGTGGTTCAATGATCAAAAAGGTTTTGGATTCATTACTCCCGAAAACGGCAAAGATGTGTTTGTCCATCACAGCGTCATTCAAGGCGATGGTTACAGATCGTTGGCCGAAGGCCAGGACGTCGAGTTTGAGATCGTCCAGGGTCCTAAAGGCGAGCAAGCCCAGAACGTGGTGAAATTGTAAAAAACAACAAACCCCCTTCGGGGGGCTGTGTTTTTTAATAGCCGCAAAAACCCCCCGTGACTCTATTAGTGACGGGGGGTTTTTCATTGTTCGCGTTCAAGGGTGCGGGGATTAAAACGCAGCGCCCGCAGTTGGGGGGCCAGGACTGCGGTCAAGCCGACGACGGCCAGCGTCACCAGGCCGCCGGCCGCGACACAGGGAATTGTTCCAAGCCATGCGGCCACCATGCCGCTTTCAAAAGCGCCGAGTTCGTTGGAAGGTCAGTCCTGATAAAAGGAGTAGGCGTTTTCCTTGCCTAAAAGGCAGGAAGAGCGTTTGGGGGAGTGTGAGGTGGCCTTGGTTGACAGAAGAGCGTCGGAATGTTATAGTTCTTATATGAAAGCCATTATGAAAGTCAAGAACGGTAAAAGATTCAATTCCGACAAATGGTTGACGGAACATTTTGAAGGCCTTGTGAATAAATTCCCCGGCAAATTCCTCGTCATTGCCGACGGCAAGATATACAGCAACGGCTCCCCCGGCCGTTTGAGAGACAAAGCCCGTAAGGAAAACCCCCGCGCGTCTATTTTGGGCCTTAAAGTCCCCCGCCCGAAAGATTTCATATGCGCACTCGGCGCACGATAAGATTTCCATACAAGACTTACAGGGCGATCCCTTGTCCCATCATCACTCTTGGGATGCGCGGCCCGAAAGGCCATTTTGATGTCGATGCCTATGTCGACAGCGGCGCGTTTTATTCCATTTTTTGTGTTGAGGACGCCGAGATGATCGGCCTCGATTATAGCAAAGGCAAACGCAGTCATGTTGTGGTCGGTGACGGCAATGCCTTGACCGTTTATTTTCACCACTTGCCAGTAACGATCGGAGATGTGTCCTTTAATGCTGTTATCGGCTTTGCCCCAAAACTCGGCGTGGGCTTCAACCTTTTGGGCCGCCGTAGCATCTTTGAACGATTTGTGGTTATTTTTGATGATGTTAAGAAACAGGTTTCTTTTATTCAACGTGAATAGTAGCAATGGATGATGAGGAGCACAGTAAAGCCGCTTGGGAAACCAACGACCTGCCTGCCGGTAGGCAGGCTTTTTGTTTTGGGACGTCCTTTCAAAAGTCGTTGATATACATAATAGTTGAAGATATAATAATTCATTATTCAACCGCCTTGGCGCGTGGCGCTTAAGGCGTGTTTTGTTTAATACAGGGGGATATTTTATGGGCGCTTTGCATTTGAACGAGAGCAATTTCGGCCAGGAAGTGGAAAGATCCACCCTTCCTGTCCTGGTGGATTTTTGGGCGGAATGGTGCGGGCCGTGCAAGGCCATTGGGCCCATCATTGAACAATTGGCCGACCAACTGCAGGGCAAGATGAAGGTCGCCAAGGTCAACGTGGACGAATGCCCGGATTTGGCGGGAAAGTTCAACATCATGTCCATTCCCAGCATGCTGATCTTCAAGAACGGCGCGCCCGTGGACCAGATCGTCGGGGTCATGCCTAAGGACCGGCTTTTGGAAAAATTGAACCCGCATTTGTA
>JACPXN010000012.1 GCA_016196515.1 Candidatus Omnitrophota bacterium
GAACGAGACCAAGATGTCTGTCCCGCCGCCGTGTTCCTGATGATATTCCATGTTCATTTCCCAGTCATGCAGATCGCGGGTCAGGACATAATACTCTTCTCTTAAGCCCCCGCGATTGACGGTAAAACGGTCGTATACTTTAAATTTCCATTTGGGACTGATCTTGTAATTCCATTCGGTCGTGATCTCGTCGTCCGCGCCGCGGTTCCACCGGCGGCCGATCCCGAGATTCCATCGATCCCCGCCGTTGATATAGGTCTCGAGGTTAACAGAATCGGCACGGTCATTATAATGGTCATAGACGGCATCGCCCTTGAATTGCAGCCAATCGGCGGGTTTGAACTCGACATCCGACTTGACAGGACCGAACCCGCCTTTGGATGGATTTTCCTTCAAGGCAAAATCGCTGCTGACCAGGGTGCGCAGCAAGTCCACGCTGACGCCTTTGCGTTTGGTCTGCAATTTGTTCTCAAGACCGAGAGTGACGGTGTGCTGCTTGCCCAGGGAATCGATGGCGTCAAAACCGTTCAAATGATCCGATGAAAATGTCGGACGGTGCTTGTAAAGATAGAGCGCCGTCGGGGTCACGATGTGGCGCAGGTTGTTGATCTCAACGCCCCATATGTTCTTTTTGATGTTCCACGTCCGGTAGAATTTGGTGCTGATATCCGCGCCTGTCAAGAACTGCCCGCGGATGATGTTGCGCTGCGCTAAGTTTGCCGTGCGACTGTAATAAGTGTTCTGTTCGCCGGCGTAAGGCCGAAGCTCAACAAAAGATATCTTCATCGGATAAGAGATCTGGTTGTTGGTATCAAATCGCACGGTCTTTTTGTGACTTTCCGGTTCGGCCTCCTTCTTGGTCAGATTGGAGAACGTGCTGGCCGTCCGCACGTAAAACCCGGTGTTCCCTATTTCCGTGTCGCTCAGATCATATTTGATCTCAGGTAATCTCTCCACGCCGCGGGCAAAACGGTTGACGCGGCTGGCGTCGATCCGAAACGTTAACGTCGCTTTTTTGGGCAGGATACGGGTGAGCAGGAAATACGTGTCAAAGTTGGGGTCCTGGCGGTACTGGCGTTCAAAATATTCCTTCAGGAACGTGGCGTCCCTGACCCTGAAATACTGCACTAAAATGTCCGTTTTGTCATCCGGGTTCCATTTGTGGCGCCACTCCACCTTATACCGCTCGTGTTCCGGCGTCGCAGAAGGGCGCGGCTTCCACAAGTGTTTGGACGTGATGGGACGTTCAAGCATGTAATACGTCTTGATGACGCCGCCGCCATGATGGGGCGTTTGGTATTTATAATCAAATCCGGACGCCAGGTCCCTTTTCTCCCGGTAATCCACGTGAATGGTCAATTTGGCATTGTCATTGATGCGCTGGCGGATGGTCGTCAGGACAAAAAACCCGAAGTCTTTGGTCTTGCCCGGCATGAACGTGATCCACGGCTTGTCCTTGAGGTCCTGCGTATATTTGGGCCAATACATAACAGGCACTTTTCCCAGATACACCTTCACGTCGCGGGCAATGGCTTTGTCCCCCGGATACACGTCAATCTTCCTGGAAGCGATCCGAAAGAACGGGGCGTCATGGTCGGAGGTTGTCAAATACCCGTTATGCATGACGATATGTTCGGGGGACATCCTGTCAACCACCTTGCCGTTGGTCTGATAGGGGAACTGGTAGATGCGGGCGTTCTTGAAAGACCCGCTCTGGTCATTAAAATGATATGTTCCCTCGCTGGCATCCACCTGCGACTGCGGTGAATCAATATACACATGGCCCTGGGCCACGCCCACATTGAGGATGCGGTCCAGTTCCAATTGATCGCAGGTCAAGATGGTCTGGTCAGCAGTGACAACGACGTTGCCGCGGGCCAGGGCCTTGCTGTTAGCGGTGGAATACTGCACCTGATCGGCCTGCAACTCGACGGATTTGACCTTATTGAGCTTAAGATTGAGCATGTCCCCGGATTTTTTATCCCCGGACGTCCCGCCGCCCGCGGGAGCGGCGAAAGGATTTTTGGCCAGGGCCGCGCACGGGAAAAGGACCCCCAGGACGACCATCGTCCCCAGTAATCCCAAGGCGTGTTGTTTACGTGTGTCCATGATTGGCCAGGACCAGGACTTGCGCGCCGATGATGCCGGCATCGTCCCCTAATTGCGCCCGCGTGATGTTCACCATGGCCGCCTGTGTCGCCATGGCCCGTTTGCGGATGACCGCTTTGATCGTCGGGAAAAGGAATTGATGATTATTGGAAACCCCGCCGCCGATGACAATGAGCCGCGGATTTAAAAGGTTAACGGCGCCGGTCAAACCATTGCCCAGATGCCCGGCCGTTTCATGCCAGAACCGCAGGGCCTTGCGGTTACCTGTTTTGGCCGAAGCGTACATGCGCTCCAGGGTCATGCCCCTGGCGTTCATGATCCGGTTCGCGCGGGCCGTCAGACAGCGGTTACCGACGTAGGTCTCGAAACATCCCCATCCCCCGCAATTGCAGTCAGGCCCAAATTCGTTGAGCGGCACATGGCCCAATTCTCCGGCGGCATTGCCCTCCCCGCGATAAAGGGCATTATTCAGGATCAGCCCCGCCCCCACACCGGTGCCGAGCGTGATGCACATCATGTTGGCAGCACCCCTGCCCGCGCCGAATTTCCATTCGGCCAGCGTAATGAGTTTCACGTCATTGTCAACAACAACAGGCAGGCCGGTTTTTTGGCCGAGGATGGCGCGCAAACGCACATTGCGCCAGCCGGGGATATTGGGCAAAAAACGCACCACCCCCGCGGCATGGTCAATGGGACCGGGCAGGCCGACACCGATGCCGGCGATGTCTTTTTTTGTTAACCCGGCCTGGACGATGATATCAAGGACCGCGCCGGCCAGCGCATTGATCAGACGGATTTTACTTGAAGCGAAAGGGCTTGTGGCGAAACAGGTTCGGGCAATGACTTTCCCCCGGGGATGGACAATACCAAGTTTTATATTGGTGCCGCCGACATCCACACCGACAACGTACTTCTTCATGAGATCTTTCGTTTTCGAAGATGAAAAGTAGAATAAAAATATAGTAATACTAATAAATTAGCGGAATCGGGATTATTTTACCCGAAAAAGAAGACTCGTTCAACAAATACCGCTAAATATCAAGAAGCAGGATCAGGGGGATTGTACATGCCGAACGCCACCACACAATTGCGGCCCTGGGATTTGGCGCGGTACAGCGACCAGTCGGCCTTGTCGATGATCTCCTCGGGAAGCTTTCCGTCAGAGGGATAGGTGGAAACGCCGATGCTGATGGTGATGCTAAGGACAGCGTCATAGGCCTTGATGACCCGCGCTTCGGCGGCCTTGCGGATACGTTCGGCCACGACCCTGGCGCCTTCCAGGTCGGTCTCCGGCAGGACCACACAGAATTCTTCCCCGCCGTAACGGCCGGCAATATCGATCTCGCGGATGTTTTCCTTGATGATGGCGCCGATTTCCTTGAGCACCGCATCGCCGGTCAGGTGGCCGTGCCGGTCGTTGATCATCTTGAAATGGTCCACGTCAAGCATGAGGAAGGACATTTTGATCTTGTGCGCCTGCGCACGCTTGATCTCCTCATCGAACCGTTCCAGGAAATACCGGCGTGTGCTGAGGGCGCTCAGGCCGTCGGTGATGGCCAGGGTCTCAATGTCCTTGTACAGTTTGATGCGCCGGTAGGCCAGCGCGAACTGGTGGGCGAGGATGGCGAATTTCTCCCTGTCCTTTTGGGGCACACCCTGAGTGACTAAAAATCCGAGTTTTTTCTCCTTGGCTTTGAGGACAAAGACCTCTCGGCCGTCCGGCCCCGCCATGGGCGGGGCAGGCGGGACTTCGTCGACGAGTTGGCAATCCTCAATGGTGATGTTCTCCTTGAGCCGGCGTTTGAAAATGTTGAAGGCCTCCTGCTCGTTAAAATGCCGGTTGATCTCCCTGGTCATGTCATAAAGGGTGAAGATCTGGGCGGCCTCGCGCTCCAGGCGCGTCTTTTCAGCCAGGGCCTTGGCCTGCTGGTCGATGATCTTCTGATACGTTTCTTTGGAACGCAGAACATCCTCGTCCGAGGCCTGCTCCATCTGGAGCACGGCCACCTTGGCCAGAAAAAAAACCACGGCGACAAAAGCGATCGTTAAAATGATCAAGACAGGAACCATCGGTCACGCGGGGACAACTTTGTTGCGCCCGCCCTCCTTGGCCTTGTACAGCGCCTCGTCGGCCTTATAAATAAGTTCTTCCTTGACTTTCGCGTCCTTGGGGAATGAGGCCACCCCGATGGACACGGTGATATGGGTTTTTTGGCGGCGCAGCACGATTTCCTGCTCCTGGACCTTTGTTCGGACCTCATCGGCCAGTTCAACGGCCCGGGCCTTGGAACAGTCGGGCAAGAGCACGCAAAATTCCTCGCCCCCGTAACGGCACACCAGGTCCCCGGGCTGACTGAAATGCCCGGTCAAAATACCGGCCACGGTCCGAAGCACGATGTCGCCGGCGGTGTGCCCGAACGTGTCGTTGTATTGCTTGAACCGGTCGAGGTCGATCATGAGAAAACACAATTCCCTGCCCCGGCGCAATTCACGGCTGACCTCTTCGTTCAAACGCTCCATCATGTGCCGGCGCAGGTAGAGTCCGGTCAGCCCGTCGCGGATGGCCATCTCCCCGACCTTCTGGTACAGCTGGGCATTCTCGATGGCGACACTGGTCAGATCCGCGATGGTCCTCAAAAAACGCAGGTCGTCGGTGGTAAAATACTGCGCCAACGCGCTGTCCACCCGCAAGATCCCCAGCGTCTTGTCCCCCACCAGCATCGGCGCACTGATCAAAGAGCGGATGGGCCGGTCCTCTTCGCTGGCGATCTTTTCAATGTCAAAACGAAAGTCGCTTTTGGCGTCCTCGACCAGCAAAGGGTTTAAAGTCTTGACCACCCATTGATCGAACAGGTCGCCTTTTTTTGCTTTCAGGCTGACCTGCATCTGCCCCTTTTGCGAGGAGGATATGCCCAATTCTCCCGTCGAGGAATGAAAAAGGTACAGAATGACCGTGATGTCCTTGTCCCCAAAAAGTTTGTCCACCTCAAGCGAAAGGGTGGTGGAGGTCTCTTGGAGGTTAAGGCACAGGCTTAATTTTTCGGTCAGGTCCTTGAGTTGGGAATAACTGACGATCTTGCGGCGGAAAGATTCAATGGTCTGCGCTTCCCTTTCCAGTTCGCCTTTGAGCAGATTGGCTTTTTCAAAATATTCCTCTTTCTGCAGGACGATGACCGATTGTTTCTTTTGCAGACGGCGGTGGAAGGAAACCAAAAGGACAATATTGACGGCGAGGGCAAACGCCAAAAACAAGAACGCCGCGGGATTGCGCGTGGCGTAAACAAAAAAACCGACCAGGGGCAAAAGAAAACTGGCGGCAACCAACGCGTACAGCTTAAACGATGGTTTCTTCGGTTTCGCGATCAAAGAAGTGCACCTTGCTCATATCGAACACCAGGTCCATGTCCCGGTTGACCTGCGGCCGGTCATGGGCGCCGACGCGGGCAATAAAATTATGCTTGCCTGAATTCAGGTACAGATAGACCTCCGCTCCCAGCGGTTCGACCACCTCGCAGATGGCGCGCACCGTATTTTCCGGCGAGGCCTCCGACGCAAAAAGTTTGTCGTAGACATCTTCCGAACGTATCCCCAGGACCACGTCCCTGCCCTCGTACGCGCCCATCCGGGGGACCATCTCATCCACTATTCTCACCAGGCATTTACCCTCATCAAAGAATAATTTCCTGTCACGTCTGATGATCTTGCCCTGCAGCATGTTGATGGGCGGGGAACCGATGAACGAGGCCACGAACTTGTTGGCGGGCTTGTCGTAAATGCTCATGGGGTCGGCGCATTGCTGGACAAGGCCTTCTTTCATGACGACGATGCGGTCGCCCATGGTCATGGCTTCGGTCTGATCATGGGTGACATAAATGAAGGTGGTCTGCAAACGCATGCGCAGTTTGTGGATCTCGGCGCGCATCTGCACGCGCATCTTGGCGTCCAGATTGCTCAAAGGTTCGTCGAAAAGGAACACGAGGGGTTTGCGCACAATGGCCCTGCCCAAGGCCACGCGCTGGCGTTCGCCGCCGGAAAGTTCCCGCGGCCGGCGCTCAAGGTAGGAACCTATCCCCAGGATCTCCGCGGCCTCGTGCACGCGCTTGACGATCTCCGCCTTGGGATACCCGCGCAGCGTCAGACCGAACGCCATGTTCTCGAAAACCGACATGTGCGGATAGAGCGCGTAATTCTGGAACACCATCGCGATGTTGCGGTCCTTGGCAGGCACGTCATTGACCATGCGGTCATTGATCCAGATCTCGCCGGAGGTGATGTCCTCCAGCCCCGCGATCATGCGCAAGGTGGTGGACTTGCCGCAGCCGGAAGGCCCGACGAGGACCAAAAATTCCTTGTCCCCGATCTTGAGGCTGACGTTATTGACGGCCACAACACCGTTTTTATAATTTTTGTACAAATTGACCAGCCGGATATGGGCCATGGTTTTTGTTTCCCCTTTGGTTAATTCAGGCAATAATCAATGGTGCGCGCCAGGACACGCTTCAGGTCCTGACGCTCGACGATCATGTCAATGAGCCCGTGCGCCAGCAAAAATTCGGAACGCTGGAAGCCGGCGGGGAGTTTCTGGCGTATGGTCTGTTCGACGACGCGCGGCCCCGCGAAACCGATGAGCGCCTTGGGCTCAGCGATGATGACGTCGCCCACCCCGGCGAACGAGGCCATGATGCCGCCCATCGTCGGGTTGGTCAAAACGGAAATATACAAAAGTCCCGCCCGGCGGTGGCGGTCCAGCGCCGCGCAGGTCTTGGCCATCTGCATGAGCGACAACGCCCCCTCGTACATGCGCGCCCCGCCGCCGGAACCCGAAACGATGACCAGGGGAAGTCCGTTGCCGGTGGCGTATTCGACGGCACGGGCTATTCTTTCGCCGACCACCGACCCCATGGACCCCATGATGAACCGCGAGTCCGTCACCGCCAGCATGGCCTTGCGGCCTTCGATCTGGCAATGGCCGGTGATGACGGCATCCGTCATTCCCGTGGCTTCCTGGTCCGCCTTCAATTTTTCTTTATAGGTCTTGGGGCCTTTAAAATCCAGAGGATCGCCAGAGGCCATCCCCTCATCATGCCCGACAAATGAGCCCTCGTCGGTCAAATGCCCGGCGCGCTCATCCGCGGTCAACCCCAGATGATATCCGCATTTGGGACAGACGTTCAAATTATTCTTGAGTTCCTTGAAATACGCCGGCGACTCGCACCCCGGGCATTTGGTCCAGACCCCCAAGGGGATGTCCTTGCGCTTGACCTTGATGAACGTGTAGTTGGACCTACCGAATAAGGACACGACCTTACTCCATTTTATATACCGTTAACCCAGACAAGATCTTGGGATAAAAATACGTGGTCTTCGGCGGCATTTTCTCGCCGTTGAGCGCGATGGCCTTCAATTGCCCGATGGGCACGGGATTTAAAATAAAACCCGCTTCGGCTTGGGCCGAGTCCACCAGGGCCAGGACCTCCTGCTGGTCTTTGGAATAGATGACATCTTCGCCGGCCACCCCTGCCGGGTCAAGGACAAAGGCCTCGAGGATGGCGGAATCCAGGTTGCGGTAATCCCTGGACCCTTCCTTGACCATGGTGTCGATGAGCATCTTGTTCTTTAAACGCAAAAGCCGTATGCCGTTCTTGTCGACCATGCCAAAGGCATGCTCATTCTGTCCGGCGCGCGCTAAAAGCACGGCCAGGTCGCTCATGCTCCTCATCTTGTCGATGCGGAAGTATTGTTCCAGGAGTTCCTGCCTGTCTGGGAACTTGCGCAGGACGCGGTGGATGGGAAATATCTGGAGGTCTTTGGAATCAAGATTGGTGAAATACGTCATCGCGTAATTGTAAGGGTCTCGGGCCGCTGCATTGGATTTTTTCTGCAAGGCCTCGCCGCGGATCTGATGGGCCACCTCAAAACGGTGATGCCCGTCGGCAATGAACAGGTCCTGTCCTTCCAGGACGTCCATGATCTGGCTGACCCTGGCAGGATCGTCCAAACGCCATACGGTATGCCTGACCTTGTCGGCGTCCACGGCCTCCATCAGGGGTTGGACGGGCGCGACGTCCTTGATAAAGATCTTTTCCACCCTGTTCATCTTGTCCGCGAAACAAACAAAAATGGAACTCAAATTGGACCTAAGCGCGCTCCAGAGCAGAAAGCGGTCGGTCCTGGCCGCGGCATAGGTGTTCTCGTGGGGCAGGATCTTCGTGCCGGCATCCTCGGCGATGCGCATGAGCGCGATGAAGCCCATGCGGGTATATTTCTGCCCCTGATATTTGTAATCCTGCTTACAGAAATAGATCGCCGGCCGCTCGTCCTCGATGAGGATGCCTCTTTGCAGCCATTCGTCGTAGATTTTTTTGGCGCGGCCGTATTTGGTCTTTTCCTCGTCCTTGGGATTTTCTTTGGTCAACTCAAGCCGGACGAAATTGTACGGGCTTTGTTCGTACAGATCGTCCTGCTGTTGGGGGGAAATAACGTCATAAGGCGGGCACACCACGTCAGACAGGTTGGCGACCTTCCGGGGGTTGTAATGGACCGCTGTGAATGGTTTAATGGCTGGCATAATTGTAAGATAGAAATACAGAGAATAATAACAGAATAGCCCGGAAAGGGAAACCAAAATTTGAAATTGCGCATTAGTTTGAATGGCAGGAGCATTGGCCGCCGCAGGCCCCGCTTTTGGCGGGGCGGGGGCTGGCAGGAGCGCCTTTCGGCGAGGCAAGGGCAGCAGGTTTGTCCGTTTTCGATTCAGCGGGCGCCTTTTTCCTGTAGTCGGTCGCGTAAAAACCCGACCCTTTGAAGATCATCCCGCTGCCGCTTCCGATCAAACGCACCAGTCTGGACTTGCCGCATTGGGGGCACTTTTTCAGTTTGGGCTCGGTCATCGTCTGCAGGGCTTCAAAGCTGTGCCGGCAATGTTCGCATTCGTATTGATAGGTGGGCATATTATTTGAACGCTCTCTTAAATTT
This sequence comes from Candidatus Omnitrophota bacterium, assembly GCA_016196515.1. Classification (GTDB taxonomy): domain Bacteria; phylum Omnitrophota; class Gorgyraeia; order Zapsychrales; family Fredricksoniimonadaceae; genus JACPXN01. The sequence continues at coordinate 9,085 of JACPXN010000012.1, forward strand.
ATCCTTGAACGACCCGCTGTTTATTTTTCCGCCAGAAGCGGATTGGCCTTCGGTGGAGGCGAACTCTTCCAAGAGTTCCCGCTGGCGGCTGTTGAGATTTTCAGGCACCTGAAGCATCACCCGTACGTAGAGGTCCCCGTGGTCGTGATGATGCACGTCGGGCCCGCCTGCCGGCGAGGCAGGCATGCCGTGGCCCCTCAAACGGAACACCTTGCCGCTTTGGGTGCCGGCGGGGATTTTCATGACCACCTTTTCCCTCAAACCGTCGATCGTTTCTTCCCCGCCCAGGGCCGCCTTCACGAACGATACGGCCAGGTCCATGGACAATTCCGCTCCCCGGCGGCGAAAAACCGGATGGTCCGAAACGCGGATGTACAGATAAAGGTCACCCGCGCCGCCGCTGCCGGCCTCGCCTTCCCCGCGCACCCGCAATTGCGAATCATTGTCCACTCCGGCGGGAATGCTGACTTCAATATTGCGGACCACCCGCGTGACGCCGTGGCCGGAACATTCCGGACACTTTTCGGTGATGATCTTGCCCGTGCCCCGGCATTGGCCGCAGGTCTGCGCCATGCGGAAGAATCCGCTGGACATCACCACCTGCCCCCGGCCTTTGCACGCCGGGCAGGTCTTTAAAGCGTTTTTGGATCTGGCACCCGAACCGTCGCAGGTCTTGCAGAATTCATGGCGGGGCACACGGATGGACCTCTTGATGCCCGTATAGGCCTCTGCCAGGGTGATCTCGACCTCGTATTGAATGTCGGACCCGCGCGAGGCGCGCGCACCGCCGGCCATTGCGGAAATATCAAAATCCCCGCCGAACATGCGGCCTAAAATATCACCCAGGCCCGCGCCTTCAAAGATACTGCTGAAATCCGCGCCGCGGAAAATGTCTTCGGCCGTATAATTCTGGTCAATGCCCGAATGGCCGAACTGGTCGTAGGTCTGACGTTTCTTGGGGTCTGACAAAACGCCGTAGGCCTCGGAAATTTCCTTGAACTTCTCCTCGGCCTGCTTTTTTTCCGCTTCAGGCACGCGGTCCGGATGATATTTGAGGGCCAGGGA
>JACPXN010000100.1 GCA_016196515.1 Candidatus Omnitrophota bacterium
CCTGTTTCACCGCTGTGTTCGCGCTGTCCGGTCAATAAAATATGCCGGCGGGTCAATGTGACAGTGAGTCGTTAAGGAATACCGTTTTGTCCCGCCGTTGGCGGGACAAAACGGTATAAATTCGCACAGGCTGACTTGACGTCGCCTGCGGCTCCGTAAGTCAGGTGCTCATTTATGAAACTTTTCCTCTATTTCTCCGAAATGATCGGCATGGACGTCCTGGACTCCCAGGGGCAATGGGTGGCCGGGGTGCATGACATTGCCATGAACCCCCAGGGGGACATTTATCCCAAGGCCACGGAACTTATTGTCCGACGGGGGTTCCTGGACAAGGAGTATGCCCGCGTCGCGTGGGAGGATCTCATCTATATCGAGGAAGAAGTGCGGTTGAAGATGAGCGTCACCCGGATGGTTTTTACCAAAGACCATCCCCGTTGCGATTTCACCCTGCGCCGCGACATTCTTGACCAGCAGGTCGTGGACACCGACGACCAGCGGGTGGTGCGCGTCAATGACATCCACCTGCTGCGCGTTGAGAACTTTATTTATGCCGCCCACGTGGACGTCAGTTTGCGCGGCCTGGTGCGCCGTTTGGGATGGACCGGACCCGTTGACTTTCTGGTATGGTTTTTTCGCCGCCAATCCCCGTATTTGACGCTGGAAGAATTCATTCCCTGGAAAAATACGCAGGTCTTGCCGAAACTGGGGCGCATGAAAAGCGTGCTGAAGCTGGACGTCGCCAAGAATAAATTGTCCGGCATTCCGCCGGCGGCGCTGGCAGACATCATGCAGGATTTGGACATTTTCGCCCGCGTGTCGCTTTTTAAGTCTTTTGACACGGCCTTGCAGAACAGGGTCTTTACCGACATGCCGCTTGCGCGCAAGGAAGAATTGATCGACCAGCTCCCGCAGCAGGAGGTCGCGGCCCTCATTCAAAGCATCCCGGCGGACGAAGCCACGGACCTTTTGATGAAACTGCCGCGCGCCAAGACCCATCAGCTCTTGCGGTTGTTCGGCCTGGAGGCCGGCAAAAAACTGCGTAAACTTTTGAGTTTTGCCAAGGATTCCGCCGGCGGGCTCATGACCACCGAATACCTGTTCCTTAAGCCCGACGCCACGGTGGCGGATGCCCTTGCGAAGATCAAGGACAATACCGATTTTCCCGGGAGCATCTTTTTTCTTTACATCATCGACGATAACCATAAATACCTGGGAACAACGTCCTTGCGGCGTTTCATCAACGCGGATCCGGCAACCCCTTTATTGCAGACATGCTATCCCGAGAACATCCATGTCTATACACAGGACGATATCGAGCAGGTGGCGCTGCTCTTGGAGCGTTACAAATTTTCTTCCATTCCCGTCCTTAACCACGAGGACATTTTGCAGGGGGTCATCACCATGGACGACGTCATGGAAGAATTGATCGCGCTGGTGTGGAGCAAATACAAGGAAAAACTTTAATGAGCCCCAAACTTATGGAAGCCCTGCCTGCCGGCAGGCAGGGAAGTGACATAAGTTTGCTGGGCGAATTAACCCCGCGAAGCTGCCAAACGAAAGTTTTGCAGCGAAGCGGGGGGTGATGCGAGCTGCCTATGAAGAATATTCTCGACGCCGTCCGCAAGCATCCGACCGTCGCCAAGATCATCCTGTTTTTTTCCATCATGGGCCCGGGCATCATCACAGCCAACGTGGACAACGACGCGGGCGGCATCGCCACGTATTCCCTGGCCGGCGCGCATTACGGCTATACGCTGTTGTGGTCCCTGCTGCCCATCACGGTGGCCCTGATCGTCGTGCAGGAGATGTGCGCGCGCATGGCGGTCGCCACCGGCAAGGGGCTGGCGGACCTGATCCGCGAGAATTTCGGGGTCAAGGTCACGTTCTACCTGATGCTTGTGCTTCTGGTCGTCAATATGGGCAACGTGATGGCGGAATTCGCCGGGGTCGCGGCGAGCATGGAAATTTTCGGGGTCAGCAAGTATGTTTCGGTGCCTTTGGCCGCGTTCTTTGTCTGGATGCTCGTGGTCAAGGGGAATTATAAATCCGTTGAGAAGGTCTTTCTGCTGGCGTGTTTTTTTTACGTGGCATACATCATTTCCGGATTCATGGCCAAACCGGACTGGAGCCAGGTGATGCGCCAGACCGTGACTCCGCAGATCACGTTCGATCTCGGTTATTTTGTGATGCTCGTCGGTCTCGTGGGGACCACCATCGCGCCCTGGATGCAATTCTACCAGCAATCCTCGACGGTAGAAAAAGGGATGCCGCCGGAGGAGTACAAACTCGTGCGGCTGGACGTCATCGTCGGCTGCGTCATCGCACCCGTTGTGGCGGCTTTTATCGTGATTGCCTGCGCCGCGACGTTGTATCAGGCGGGGGTCACCATCGAGGATGCCAAGGATGCGGCCGTGGCCTTGCAGCCCTTTGCCGGCATCCACGCGACATGGCTCTTCGCGTTCGGTCTTTTGATGGCGTCGCTGTTTGCCGCGTCCATCCTGCCTTTGTCCACCGCGTATTCGATCTGCGAAGGCATGGGCTGGAACGAGGGGGTGAACAAACGCTTCGACGAGGCGCCGCAATTCTTCGGCCTGTACACGGCCATGATCGTCGTCGGGGCAGGCATGGTCCTCATCCCGGATTTCCCATTATTGAAAGTCATGTACCTTTCGCAGGTCGGCAACGGAGTCCTGCTGCCGTTTGTCCTCATTTTTATGCTTAAACTGATCAATGACCCACAGATCATGGGGGAGTTCGTCAATAAGCGCGCCATGAACATCGTGGCCTGGTTGACGGTGGTCCTTGTCATGATCCTCACCTTGATCATGGTCGGTTTCAGCCTTGCCCGTGTCCAATGACACCCGCGTCCGGCCCCGATCCAAATTTTTTATAGATATTCGATGGATTTTTGATAAAGTTATGGCACAATTATTCTATTATGGGCAAAAAAGTAGGGCTTACATACGATCTTAAAAGCGATTGGCAGGCGTCTTGTGACGATCCCATTGACGCGGCCGCCGAACTGGACAGTTCGCGCACGGTGGAATGCCTGAAAAAGGCGTTCGAGTCGGCCGGACACACGGTCAAACTGATCGGCGGCGTGAAACACCTGCTCAAGATGCTGCCCGACCCCGGCGTGGACATTGTTTTCAACATCGCCGAGGGCCATCGCGGCCGCAACCGCGAAGCCCAGGTGCCGCTCATCCTGGAATTGTTCAACATCCCTTTTGCCGGGGCGGACGCGCTGACGCTGGGCTTGACCCTCGACAAGGGGACGGCCAAGAAATGTTTTATCGCCGACGGTATCCCGACGGCGCGCTACTTCAAGGCGAGTGCCCAGGATGACTTAGGCGAGCTCAATACGATCGGTTTTCCCTTGTTCGTCAAGACCCTGCATGAAGGGACCTCCAAAGGGATCACGCCGGGCTCGCGCGTGGAGAATTTTAAGCGCCTCAAAAAACAGGTCGACTTCATCAATGTGAATTATAAACAGCCGGCGCTGGTGGAGGAATTCATCAAGGGCGCCGAATTCACCGTCGGGATCATCGGCAATGACCCGCCCGTGGCCATGCCGGTGGTGCAATACGCCATCGACGGCAAGACCGATCTGGGCAACGCGTTTTACACCTATGCCCACGTGGTGGACAAAAGCGTCGAGTACATCTGCCCGGCGCCTATCAACGAGAATCTCGCCAAAAAACTGCAGGACATCGCGATTTGCGTCTACAAAAGCGTGGACTGCCGTGATTTCGGGCGCGTGGATTTCCGTATGGACAAGGAAGGCAACCCGTATGTCCTGGAAATAAACCCCCTGCCCAATTTGAGCCCCGACGACGTTTTTGTGCTCTTCGGGAATGAACTGGGGCTGACGTACAACCAGGTTATCAACAAGATCTTAGACGAGGCCCTGGTGCGTACGGGCCTGCTCCAGAGGGAGGAAGCGTACAAGAAATGAACCCCGTTGACGCGCCCGTCAAAGAGACCCCGCTGCAGGCGGGGCCGAACATCCCATTGTCCGACGATGAAAAGCGCGTCCTTCGCCTTTTTCCGGGGGCCACGCATGCCGATTGGGAGGACTGGCGCTGGCAGATCCGCAATCGTTTCCGCACCTTTGAGGCCATTTCCAAATTGATGACCTTGACCCCTCGGGAAGAACGGGGGGTGAAGGGCGCCGGCGATAAGTTGACGATGTCCATCCCGCCGTATTTTGCGGCCCTCATCAACACCAAAGACCCGGCATGCCCCATCCGCCTGCAGTCGGTGCCTCTGGACCATGAATTTGAGACCACACCGGAAGAAATGCGCGATCCCTGCGGCGAGGACAAGGATTCCGCCGTGCACGGGCTGGTGCACCGTTATCCGGACCGCGTCTTGTTCCTGGTCAATGAAATGTGCGCCATGTATTGCCGTTACTGCACGCGTTCGCGCATGGTCGGCGACGGCAACCACACGCTCAACATTGCCACGTACGACGCGGCGCTCGACTACATCCGCGGGCACAAGGAGATCCGCGACGTGCTGATCTCCGGCGGCGATCCGTTGACCTTGGGCGACCGCATGCTCGAATACATCATTTCCAGCGTCAAGGCGATCCCCCATGTTGAATTCGTGCGGATCGGCACCCGCATCCCGGTGACGCTGCCCCAAAGGGTGACCCCGGAACTTCTGGCCATGTTCAAGAAGTATTCGCCGATCTGGATGAGCATCCATTTTAACCATCCCCGGGAGATCACGGCGCGCGTCAAGCATGCCTGCAACATGATCGCCGACGCCGGCATCCCCATGGGCAGTCAGACCGTTTTGCTCAAAGGGGTCAATGACGATCCGGTCGTGATGAGAAAACTTATGCACGAACTTTTGAAGATCCGCGTGCGGCCGTATTACATTTACCAGTGCGACCCCATCATCGGCTCCAGGCATTTCCGCACCAGCGTGGCCACGGGCATCAACATCATGCAGAACCTGCGCGGGCACACCACCGGCTACGCGGTGCCCACCTACGTCATCGACGGCCCGGGCGGGGGCGGCAAGATCCCCATCGCGCCCGAGTACATTGTTTCCAAAGACAACGGCCGTTACGTCCTCAAGAACTTCGCGGGCAAGATCTACGCCTACGTGGATCCCACGTA
>JACPXN010000098.1 GCA_016196515.1 Candidatus Omnitrophota bacterium
GGCTCAATCGGAAATGTTGAACAAGTGCTTGAAAATATCCCATTAATAGCCATTTTTGATAGTTCAGCCCTCTTGCCAGAAATGATGGGATTAAGCCTATCCGGGGAGAATCCCCTGCGGAAATGGCCAACGCCAAGTTTACGTAACTCATTAAATACCAATAAACAAAAGAAAAAATCAGTTTATAGGGAACGAGCCATTCCAACGCTAAACTCCCCAAGGTTGGGGACGACATATAAACGGCTCTTTTCCCCCTATATTCAACATTTCCGATTGAGCCCATTGATTTATACTGCCTGAAAAATACGCGTCGCTGAAATTCATCACAAATTTCTAACCCACGTCCGCCCGTTCACCATTCGCGCAACGAGCATGCCGCTTACGTTATCGCCGACGACATTGATCATCGTGGCCGGCGGGTCAACGAGAGTCCCAAGCATCGTAATAATTGGCATCGCTGCAACCGGAAATCAAAAGACCGTGATGATCAAAAGTTCGCCCAGCATCCCGCCCGAGGGAATTCCGCTGATGACTGTCCCGCACAAAAGCGCGACCGCCAAAACCGAGACCAGCGTTCCCGCGCCGGAAAAAGGCATTCCAAAGATCCCGAACAAAAGCGCCATCTTCATGACCGCGGCCAGGCACGATCCGTCGCTGTGCACCGAGGCGCCGAGATTCACAACCACTTCCCTCACATCATCGGGGATGCCGATTTTCTTAGAAGCTTCCAGATTGACCGGCAGCGTCGCCAGTCCGCTTCCGGTTCCCCACGCGGTCAAGGCGGCGGGAAGGATATTGGTCCAAAAAATTTTGATCCCTTTCCATCCCGCGGCCAGCCACACGTAGAAAGAAAACCCGATAAAAAAATACGCCAAAGACAAAGGATAATAAAGCGCAACCGCCCGCAGGTAATGGCCAAAAAGCTGCGGCCCAAAAACACCGACGAGATAAGCGAAGTAAGCGCCAAGGCCCACCGGCGCGTAAAGCATGACATAACCAATTGCCTTGGTCATGACTTCGTTGCCGGCGACGAGAAATTGCGCAAAAGGCTTTCCCTGCGGCCCCACGCTTGAGGTTGCCATCCCGATCAAAAAAGAAAACAGGATGAGCGCGAACATATTTTTCTTGGAAAATAATTCCGTAAAATCCGGCACCGTCAATGTGTGGACAATCTGCTCACCGACGCTCACATGTTCAATATTGACCGGCGGACCTAAAACCATTTGCGTTCCCGCAACGGGCGGATAAAGTTGAACGCCGATCACCATGATGATGGCCGCGATGATTCCGGTCACAACAAAAACGACCACCATCGAGGCAAGAATTTTTCCCAAACGCTTTAAGTCCGTCATCTTGGCCATGGTCGAGGCGATCGAAAAAAACACAAGCGGCACGACGGTGGTAAACAATAGATTAAGGAAAATGTCGCCCAGCGGTTTAAGAACGGACGCATGTTCCTTCATCACCAAACCAATCACCGACCCGACGGCAATCGAGACGATCAGGATGATCGAGAAGCTGTAGGATTTGAGGAAAGAGAAGAA